>JBGQLF010000618.1:0-6557 GCA_041499985.1 Gemmataceae bacterium | reverse complement strand
GGCAGCTACCGTGGACGAGGTATCTCGGACTCCTCCGGGACTTCGTCCTCCCGTGGCCTGTGTCTCCGCACGCAGCGAACCCGTGACTTGACGAGCCGGATGCCTTCATTGGGCCCGTCCGGATCTGTGGGAGGGGTGGGAGGCAACTCCCATCCCGACCCGGCCCTTTTCCGGTCACAACAGCAGTATGGATTCACTTACCTGCCAATTGTAGCAGGAACCTATTTGGGGCAGTGGTTGTTTAATGGCCTGACGAACGGTAATTGGAGTTGGTCGGATGCTACGGCCCATAACTGGTTTGAGGACCAGGCGGACGCCAACTAGCAACAAGCGATTCAAAATGGCACGCCCCGATGGCAGCCACCGCAGCGTAACCGTTGACAACCTAACTCCAAAGAAACCACCAATGAGGGTAGCATAAACTAATTATTCAGGAAGAAGCTCTGCTCGAATATACGAATGCATGTTCTGGAAAACAGCCGGTCTTAGGCCTTGATAAACTTGGACGGACTCAACGAATATGACAGGCGGCGCGCTAGACTAATATTCGTATACCGACCTGCCTCTTACTGAGAGGCGACTATGTGCTTCCGCAAAAGGTTTTTGTGGACCGGAAAAGGTGCCGGAAACCGATCCTATCGGTTTCCGGCACCTTTTCCGGTCTCTGTCGAGGCTTCACAAAGTAAGATCCTCTTGGAAATTCGCGAACCCACGCAGCTAGGATTGCACTATGTCTCAAAGGGTCATGGACTTAGTTACTGTTTATATATGGTTTGCCTATCTCGTTGAGCTATGTGGGATCTAGCTCAGGCCGTACATTGCCCCTGCGCCCCAGCACACATGGCACTTAGGGGTCGTGCTCTTTTTCGGTTTTCTCCTGATGATTGCACTGCTCCTCCATGTGTTGCTGATGATCTTCCATTGGACTTATATGCTAGTTTTCCTTATCAGAAGAGAACAGGGGACCTGGGCTATTATTGTGCTGATCTTTAATATCGTTGGCTCATCACTAGCTTATCTGGTTTTCCGCAGCCATTTTTCCTCCGATCGGCAAACTAACGAGCGCAAAGATTCGGGAGGCCCCGGGGAGGAAGAAGGCAAAAGTAGAGTCGGGAAGTGACGCGGTAGTTTGGGCAGAGCCAATCGGTTGCCGGCTCTTTCGTCTGCCGGTACCTCACGAGCCGTGTCATGCCCATTTTCACCTCCTGTTCATCGAATCGGATCTGCGGGAGGCCTAGCAGGTACCGTCTGGGCCGAGCCGGCCCGATTTTTCTTTGGTCTCACCAGTTCATTCCTCCCCACCAAGAGACTTGCCTTGCTGAGACCGAGAATCGTTCTCCCTTTTTCAGCAGTCCCTGTCCTTGCAGGAAAAACTAGGTCCATGGGACATTTGCCCCGCTTCTCAACCTGCCTGCTATCGAGGCACTGGGGGGCGCCATCACGCGCCAAGGAGGTGGCGAGAGTCAGGCGCAACTTTTCTTCGGAGAATTCCATACCGGCCTGCGAGGAATGAGGGTCGGCGCGCAGTATAGAAGATAGAGGGCCGAGGCTGCTCGGCTGTTCAGAGTGCATGCACGTACAGGAGGCAAGCGATGGGATCCAAACACACGCCCCGGGCGAAATCGGCGGAACCTCGGTCAGTCCTTCTGGAAGGGCAGGAAGTGCAGAGCCGGGGGCGACGAAAGTTTCGGAAGCGCGCCCGGCATCCTTCGGAGCGCGCTCAGCGTACACCTGAAACCTTGGAAACCAGAATAACGTATACGTACGATAGCAAAAACCAGTTATCTGCACTATTTTCAAAATGATGAATGTAGCTTTTCTGGCCCCCCCTAGCATGCCACAGGGCGGGCAAGGGTGACTTCCCGCAGCGCACTGACGATGTACCACGCGAACGCGTGCTGGAACGGTTTCCATGCCTGTGTCCCTCCTGGAGTTTGGTCATACTTCCAGGGAAGGCACAGGCTTTGTTTTTTGGGCGAGCTCATCGTCCTTCCAAGCAAGGACTAGACTCTAAGCGCGTTGAGAGAGAATTCGCGGCGGTTTCTTGCCTTTCTCTTCTTCGTGTTCTAGATTCTATTATTGGCAATTTCGTTGTTTCCCATCGTTCTTGCGAGCTTCCTACAAAGCGCTCCCTGGAGAAGGAAGTAGGCACCTGGTTCGCGTGCCGGCCGGGCGACTTGTTGGAAGGTTCCGCGACTGCTCCGGGGTGGAGTGCAGGTAGGCGGCTTGGCACCCATCCCTCTCGTCACTTGCAAGCTGCCCTCGAACAGGGAGTTGATCATGTCAACCAACGCGGATCCTATCGCGGATGTCCTTCTTGTGGATCGCTGCATCGCCGGAGACAATCAGGCCTGGGGCCAGCTCGTGCAGAGGTATGGCCCCATGATCGCATCAACCATCTATAGGTGCGTGTGCGCTTGCCCGGTCCCCGCGTACCCCGTGGAGCACCTCATCGGGGGGTTCTGGGGGGAGCTTTGGGACAGTGCCGGCCGGCGCCTGCGCGCCTACGATCGCACGCGCCCGCTGGCACCGTTTTTGCGCCGGCTGGCGAAGGATTTCGTTTACCGCTCTTGGCGAGAGGAACGACAGCATTGGATCGGGCGCGTTGGGCTGGCGACGCCGGCCCCAACTGACCCCTGGAGCGTGGAGGACGAGCAAGAGGAACGGCGGCATGGGATCGGGCGCGTTCCGCGCGGGCAGCAGAACCCGCGGGACCTCTCGATTGCGGATTACGAGCTGGAAGTGCTCCTCGAAGACGCGCTCCCGCGGCTCTCACCGCGGTTGCAGAGGCGCTTGCGCTACTGGCTGGAGGCGAGTCCGGACGAACCGTCCCACTCCTTCGTCCCCAAGAACCGCTGGGACGAGGACAGCCGACTGCGGCGCAAGCTGCGAGCGATCTTGTACGCCGACTGATGGGACCAGATCCTTCCCTGTACAGAGTCCGGCGGATGCGGTCCGCTTTCCCTTCCCTCTCCCGTGGTGGGAGAGGGGGAGGAATCGACCGCGCCCTGCCGTACACAGAACAGCGAGCGAGGAAGCGGTCCCTGGCTCGCTACAAGCCCCTTGTCTTGGATTGCCAACGAATCTCCTTCTCAAGGAAGTCAGCGATGAACCATCAAACGGGAGCCCAATTGGGTGATCTCATCTGTGGTATTCTGACCATGATCTACCGCGAGCACAAAGCCCGCTTCCAGCGCGAGGCGCGCCGGCGCCGCATCAACCTGGAACAACTGGCCGCCGCAGCCGTCGCCGGCGCCCTTGGCCAGTACCAGCAGTCCGCAGGTTTCCCCTCGCTATTGGATCCCAGCGGCTGGCAGACGACGGTTACGTATGACGTGGAAACTCCACCGAGTGAGTGATGCGGCAGGGAGTGAAGCCGGTGACACCTTCCAGCAGTCCTGACAACTGTCGTCGTGGTAGGGTAGTTTGTCGCTGGGTGGCGCGATCACCTTCGGCTCGCTGCACCAGCTGGAGAAGTTGAACGATACGGTGCTGGACCTGTGGTGCCGTATTCTCCAGGCGGTGCCTTCCGCCCGGCTGCTGGTCGTCCGCCATCTCCTCCAGAACCGGGGCCGCCCATTGGATTTCGGCCGCGGGACGAGCTGTCTCGGAGTCTGTTTCGTAAGTCCTGAGGTGTCCATGTCCGACAACCTACACCCTTCCTGGACGGCCACTGTCGTCGCGAGCGCGCTTGCGCGTCCGGAGCTGGATGGCGACGCGCTGGTGTCTCTCCTCATCCTGTGTTGTGATGAGGTCGAGTACACGCGCTTGTGTCTGGAGAGCGTCTGGCGCCACACGCAGCCGCCCTACGAGCTCATCCTCGTGGATAACGGCTCGCACGATGACACTCCCGCCTTGCTCGCACAGGTCCAGCGGCGCCCGGGGCCCATTCGCGTCGAAGTGCTCCGCAATCCGAGCAATCTGGGCTTTGCCAAGGGCTGCAACCAGGCGCTGGCGCAGGCCCGTGGCCGCTACCTGGTGTTCCTCAACAACGACACCGTCGTCACGGCCGGCTGGTTGGAGCGCCTCTTGGCCTGGGCCCAGCACGATTGGCCCACAGTGGGCCTGGTCGGCCCCCTGAGCAATTATGCGACTCCGCCCCAGCAGGTTGCCGTGCCATACACCGATGGGCCCGGCCTCGACGCCTTCGCGGCCCAGCGGCGCCAGCGCTACCTGGGCCAGGCCGTGCAGGTCCCTCGGCTCAGCGGATTTTGCCTGCTGGCCCGCCGGGAGCTCCTCGAACGCATCGGCGGCTTCGATGAGCGCTACGGGATCGGCTTCTTCGAAGATGATGACCTCGGCTGGCGGGCGCAGGATGCCGGCTTCCGCCTCTTGCTGGCGCTGGACGTGTTCGTGCACCACTTCGGCAGCCGGACGTTCGCCGGCCTAGGCCTTGATACCACGGCCCACTTGCAAGCTAACTTCGAGCTGTTTCATGCCAAATGGGGATCCGAGCGCAGCGCCGGCTACCACCTGCCGGATGCCGCTGGTGGGCTCGAGACGCCTGGATGGAAGATCGAAGAGGGTGGTTGGAGGATCGAGCCGCGTCCCCCCGTTTCGCAAGGGCACCAAGCCGATAGCCCCTCCGCTGCGCGCCCGCGGGTGTCAGCGTGTCTGATCGTGAAGAATGAGGAAGCGAATCTACCGGCCTGTCTGGAGTCGGTCGCCGACCTGGTAGATGAGATCATCGTCGTCGATACGGGATCCAGCGATGCGACCAAGGAGGTGGCGGCGCGCTTTAGTGCCCAGGTCTTTGATTTTCCCTGGGTCGATAGCTTCGCCGCCGCCCGCAACGAGAGCCTGCGCCACGCCACCGGCGACTGGATCTTTTGGCTCGATGCCGATGACCGCATCGACGAGGCCAACCGGCGCCGCCTGCGCGCTCTGTTCGACCAGCTGGGCGACGAGAACCTGGCTTACGTCATGAAATGCTTGTGCCTGCCGGAACCAGGCCGTGAGACGGGCACCGTGGTGGACCACGTACGGCTGTTCCGCAACCATCCCGCGATCCGCTGGGAGTACCGCGTCCACGAGCAGATCCTCCCCGCCGTGCGACAGTGCGGCGGAGACGTCCGCTGGACCGAGGTGGTCATTCACCACACTGGCTATCAGGATCCGGCGCTGCGTCAGCGGAAACTCCAGCGTGACCTGCGGCTGCTCCAGCTCGATCACGCCGAGCACCCTGAAGATCCCTTCATCCTCTTCAATCTTGGCCAGATCTACCAGGAGTTGGGTCAACCCGCGGAAGGGGCGGCATTCTTGCGCCGCAGCCTGGAGCGTTCCCACTCCAGTGACTCGATCGTTCGCAAGCTGTATGCCCTCCTGGCGCAATGCCACCAGCAGCTGAAGCAACCTGCCCAAGCTCTTGCCGTGTGCCGGACCGGACGCGGCTACTATCCTGACGATGTCGAACTACTTTTCCTCGAAGGACTCTTGCTCCGCCGCCTGGGTGACCGGGCCGGGGCCAAGGCCTGCCTCGAGCAGCTTGTGCAAGTGCCGCCCGGCAATCACTTTGCCAGCGTGGACGCGGGCCTGCGCAGTTACAAAGCCCGGCATAACCTCGCGGTCCTTTGCCAAGAGCAAGGGCAGCTGCGGGAGGCCGAGGAGCACTGGCAGCAGGTGTTGGCAGACCAGCCGGGTTTTCTGCCCGCCTGGCTGGGCTTGGCCGATCTGTACCTGACGCAAGCACGCTGGAGCGAGCTCGACGCCATCGCGGAACAGCTCCAAACGCTCCAGGGACGTAGCGTGGAAGCGGTCGTGATCCGTGCCCGTGGTTGCCTGGCGCGGCGCGAGTTTGCAAGGGCACGCCAGCTGTTAGAGGAGATTCTTCCGCAGGCTCCCGAGGCGCTCTGGCCGCGCGTCATCCTGAGCCACGTGCTCTTGCAAGAGGGCAAGGATTGGCCCGCCGCGGAACAGGCCCTGCGCAAGGTGCTCGCTCTCGACCCGGAGAACACCGAAGCGCGCCATAATCTCGCGGTGTTCCTCCAGCAGCAGGGCCGGCCTGTGGCTCAGGAGCTTGGGGGAAAGCCAGTCCTGGTCGAAACGAATTGAATACCCGCCCACTGGCAAGTGCCCTCCGCAGACGTCGGAGGGTGTGCTCCCGACGGTGGACGGAGGGAGGAACGCCGTGAATGGGCCTTTACGGTACGGTATCGGCCAGCCGCGGGATCGCGCAAGAACAGCGCTACTTCGCGTCTCTCCACGGAGTACAATACGTCCGGATCATCGGGCGGTGAGATGCTCAGGCCATGCGATCTCTTACCGAAGCAAGGTGCGATGGAGCTTCCTGAGCGGTTCCGACTCAAGGGTTTCACTGGCCGGTTTTTTCCGCGTTTTGGCGGGGAGTCGCCACATGCCAAGTGCTTCACGAGGCAGCATTTTTCTACTGTTGCTTATCGCAGCGATCCCGAGTGCGGGCGCGGAACCGAAGTCCGTCGAACCGCCTCCCACGGACCCGAAAAGGTGTCAGGAACCGATACTCTGTATCGGTTCCTGACACCTTTTCGGGTCCTGACATGCTCTGTAGAAAACCTGTAAACTGGAGCCAGAATTGGCAT
>JBGQLF010000617.1:0-6566 GCA_041499985.1 Gemmataceae bacterium | reverse complement strand
CCGTACCGCCCTACCGCCAATCGTTGCAGGAAAATTGTTGACGCCACTTTACAGTGGGTGTAAGGTCAATGCGTTCCTCCCCGAAATTGCGGCCCAGATGGCATTCATTTGGGAGAATACTGATGACCCGACAGCATGGTGCCTTCGCACGTTGGTCGATTCCCGCAGCATTTCTCGCGCTGGGCATGGTGGCGCTCGCGGGCTGTAGTCAACCGAAAGCGAAGGTTGTAGGGAAGGTGACCTACAAAGGGGAAGCCGTCCCCATGGGAACGGTCGCTTTCTACGGCCCGGGTGACCAGGTCGCCAGCGCGGCGCTCCGACCCGACGGCAACTACGAGGCCATCGGCGTCCCCCTCGGTGAGGTGAAAGTCACCGTGACCACGCCGCCTCCGGAAGACCCGGCTGCTGTGGAGAAGGCGAAAACGAATCCGATGGTGGTCCGTAAAAACATTGCGGACCGAATCAAGGTAGAGAAGGTCGTGTCGGTGCCTCGGAAGTACAACCTTCCCGGGACGTCGGGGCTCAGCCTGACGGTGACGGGAGGTTCGCAGCCGTTCGACATCCCGTTGCAATGAGGGGCCCGTCGTGGGCCCATCGGCTTTTTCTCCTGTTCGCCGTATTACCGAAGGAGGGTACGTCATGTCGTTCACTTGTCCTGCCCGGCGCAGGCGTGGCTTCACGCTGATCGAGCTGCTGGTGGTGATCGCCATCATCGCCGTCCTCATCGGCCTCTTGCTGCCGGCCGTGCAGAAGATCCGCGAGGCCGCGGCGCGCATGCAATGCACCAATAACCTCAAGCAGATCGGCCTGGCCATCCATAGCTGCCACGACGCCTATGGGAAGCTCCCCCCCATCTGCGGCCCGTTTCCGTCCCCTACCGCCAACGGCTACGTTGCCACCGGGAGCAGCTACCAGGGCATCGGCGTGCCTTACCAGTTCCTGCTGCCCTTCATGGAACAGGATGCCCTCTTTAAACTGAACTTGAACGGGACGAACAACCTCGGATGGAACGCCGGCAACGCCTACTCCATCCCCGTGAAGACTTATATTTGCCCGAGCGACCCCAGTGTCGGGCCGAACGGTTCTTGCCCGCAAAATCCCGGCGGTCCCCCTTACGCTGCGGCTACGAGTTATGCAGTCAACGGCCTGGTCTTTGGGGGCTGCAACTTTTCGCCCGGGAACGGGACGACCACCCCGACCGCGACGATCAGTAACCTGGCCCAGTGGGGGGGCAAAGTCGACGCCAACGGCAACCAGAACGGCATCCTGGGAGGTGACGGCAAACCCATCCCTCCCTTCTACTACGCGACGATACCGGCCAGCATGCCCGACGGCACGAGCAACACCGTAATCAATACGGAAAAGCTCACCTTCTGCATGATTTCCCCCCAGGGGCCGGCCGACCTGGCGGCGCACAAGGGGCAGTGCGGTGGCGCCGGGGGGAGATCCTACTGTGGCGGCAGTAACTGGGGTGACCCCTTGCTGGATTTCTTCGCCCCGGTTTATAACATCCTGATGAACAACGGCGTCGTCACCACGGCCGCCACGCCGCAGATCCAGCCCAACTATCAAGTCAACTGTGACCCGACTCGGCCGTCCAGCCCTCACTCCGGCGTAATTCTCACGGGCATGGGGGACGGCAGTGTGCGCGGCGTCAGCGGCTCCATCAGCCCGCTGACATGGATGCTAGTCAACGTACCCAACGATGGTCTGGTGCTCGGTTCGGACTGGTAAGCTGGCGGCCACAAACCTGTTCCACGTTTAGCCGCGTCCCGCAGGGGGCGTGCCGTCCCGCGCTCCCCCCGGGTCGCGGCTGAACGAAGTCCTGCGACGGGCAGTTCTTCGATGCACCGACTCCTCATGCCCCCAGCGCTCGCGGCGCTCCTGGCCCTCTGCGGCTGCTCCAAGCCGAACCCGATCCTGAGCCCGGGCCTCCCGCCGCCCAAGGCGGTAGACCCGACGGCGAACCTCAAGCCGGAGTACCGGGCGGCCATTGCCGACCTGGAAAAACAGGGAGGGAAGGTTGAGGTCATGGGGGAGGAGTCGGACGAGCCGCGCCTCGTGATTGCGTTTCCGAACAAGCAGGCCACCGACAGCCACCTGGAACTGGCCAAGCAGTTGAAGGTCTCGTCCCTGGACCTGAAGCACAGCAAGGTCACCGACCGCGGCCTGCAAGACCTGCAAGAGATGACGACCCTGACCATTCTGATTCTCGACGGCACCCCGGTCACCGACCAGGGCCTCAAGCACCTGAGCAAGTTAACCGACCTCCGGGTGCTGACCCTCGGCGAACAACACATTACCGACGCCGGGCTGGAACACCTCAAAGGCCTGACTCACCTGTTCAATTTCCAGGTTACCAGCGACCGGATCACCGACCGGGGCCTCGCCGCTCTGTGCGGCTTCAAGAACCTCCGCGCCCTGGTGATCGGCAGCCCGCAGATCACCGACGCGGGCCTGGAGCAGCTGAAAGGGCTCACCGGGCTCAAGCTCCTCGTCGTCCGCAGCCCCCAGATCACCGACCAGGGGCTGGGTGCCCTGAACAGCCTGAACCAACTGGATGAGCTGATCCTGTCGGGCTGTTCCCAGATTACCGATGCGGGGCTGAAACGTCTGGAAGGCCTGGCCGGGCTCCAAAGCCTTTACCTGCAGGATTGCCCGAAAATTACCGACGCCGGGCTGGAATACGTGAAGGACCTGGGCGTTTTCAGGGTCCTGGATGTCAAGGGCACCAGCGTTACCGACGCCGGGATCAAGAAGCTTCAGCAGGCTGTGCCCTCGTTGCGGATCAGTCGGTGACATCGCTTCGATCACATTCCCTTGCGGTCCGCGCCCGCCAGGCGGCGGTGTTCGGCGGCGCGGGCCGTCTGACCTTGCTTGTCGTAATAGTCCGCCAGGGCCAGGTGGGAAGGGCGGTGGTTGGGGTGGTGTTGGAGGTTGAGCAGCAACCAGCGCAACCCCTCCTCCTCGCCGTAGCGCAGGAAAATCTGGGCGATCTGGCAGCGCAAGTTGGCGTCGTCGGGCGCCTGCTGCAACCGTCCGGTTAGGAGGGCCATCTCTTCTTTGTCTTTCTTCGCCTGTTCTTTCGCTTGATCCATGCGTACCTGACACTCCTTCGCCTCGGTCGTCCGGCCCAGGCGGGTCAGGCATAAATAGAGCGTGTAGTGGGCGTCGAACAGATACGGGGCAAGCGTCACGGCTCGGCGCAATAGGATCAAGGCCTCTTCCGGTGCCTGTTCATCCAGGGCAAGCCGGCCTCGCTCCGCCAGGGCATGGGCATCTCCTGGATGCGCGCGCAGCCAGTCGTCCAGCAAGTGGCGCGCGTCCTCGTGGCGGCCCGCCAGACGCCAACTCTGGCCCAAACCCACTGCCAAGGTGGCATCCTTCCGGGCTGCCCATAAGCGTTCAAAATGTTCGGCGGCTTCCCGGCCGTTCTTTTGGATGTTGAGGAGAATCTGAGCCAGCCCCAAGCGAGCCACCGTATCCTCGGGGTCGATTTCCACGGCGCGGCGATAGTCGGCTTCAGCACGCTCATGCTCCTCGCCCTGGGAATAGATCCACGCCCGACGGCGCAGAGCATACGTGCTGTCCGGTTGCAGGACCAGCATGCGATTGAGGCAGACCAGGGCCTCGTTGAGGCGGTAGGTCTTCGTGAGACCCTGGCTGAGGGCTTCCAGAATGAGGTATTGGTCCGCGTCCGCACGGGCCAGGTGCTTGGAACACAAGGCGTCGAGTTCGGCGTTGTAGATGCCGTTCTGAATCAGGCTCAGGCCGCGTTCCAGTTCGATGGCGTCCGCCGGCCCGCCGAGCCGCTGGCAGGCGTCCAGGTGCCGGGCGGCGGCCGCATAGTTGTTCGCGCGGCGATCGAGCTGGGCCAGCAGCAGATGCGCCTCCGCATTGCTCGGGCGGGCCTCCAGGTAGCGCAGCAACGAAGCGCGGGCCGAATCATACGCGCGGTCTTTTAGCGCCGCGCGGGCCGCGTCCAGATGCCGTTGGGGCCAGTAGTCGATGCCGAACGCGATCAGGCTAGCTACCGCCAACACCACCAAGGCCAGGAGTACGGGACGTGGTGCCCATCCCAACCTGCGACAGGGAGCCATCACGAAAACCTCCCCCTAAAGAAAACTCTTGGCCTGGAAAAATGGGTGGTGTGTGAGGATAGCTAACAAGGTTTGGCGGGGTAGGTCAGCCATTCCTGGAGCCTCCAGACATGGTCGGCCAGCCCTGCCGCCATCGCCGGCGTGCGTTGCTGTCTGCTCCCCGCCTCGTCTTTGATGTCCAAGGTTCGCACCGCCCAAGTGGCATAGGTAGGTGCCTCGCGGCACTTTCCCCGCCTCAGAACCGTGCGGGCCGGTTGCCCGGCACACGGCTCCCAGGATGGCCCAAGTGGTCTGATCTACTGGCGGGTTGGGGTTGGCACCCCCGCCGGCTCCGTTTGCAACCTCACGGTGCATCGAACTTACGCCGGACGTTAACCCGTGTTCATCGTAGCCTGGGGCCATGCCCCTGCCCCACGTCAGCACCCTTTCGGGTCGGTCAACGACCTATCCAGCCGGTTATGTGTTCCCGCTGCCTTTCGGCTGCTGGCGTTCGCTTCTTGGGACAGCTCTTCCCCGCCGCCGGGTTGGGCCTCCCTTGCGGTCGGCTTACTGGCCGGGCCAGACGGAGACGGGGTTAGCACGTTCCGCACCAGGGAGAGACGATGGGGGTGGGTGCCCTCTTTACTCCGGGGTCGGGGTGTCCGCACAGGGACTTCTGCGTGTCCCTTGTCCCCAGCGACCCGGTATTGCCGTCTTGGTCAACCATCGTCCGGCAACCCTACCTGACGAAGCCTCATCGAGAGTTCATTGGCATTCACCCGTCCCATCTTTCCCTCGGCCGGTTTGTCCGGATGGCTCGGACGCCCCTTGGCCTTTATCCCTGGCTTCGCACCCCACCGTTGCCAGTGACGCACGCAGGGATCGGGAACCGGCATGGACACTTGCCGGGGTCTCACGACCACTCACCTGGAGCGGCCTCGTGTCGCACGCAGAAGTTGTAGCTAGAACCGATGCAATAAGTCGCTGCATCGTGGGTGGCTGCATCTTTGGAGAACCCGTAGGTCTTGCGGTGTTTGCGGCTGTTCTGCCGCCGGTCCGTGCCGTTGTTCCTCTCGACGAACGCGGTGTTGACCGTCTTGCTCACCTGGGACCGCCCCAGCAGCAACGCCAGCACGCACGCCATCCCGAACACCAACGTCCGCCGGACCTCCACCACCCGGCCTTTTTCCCGCTGTTTGCACACCGTGGCGTAGCACAGCTCCGGCGGCAGGACCCGCTTGGCGCTCGGGCGGTCGACCCGGGCCCGGACGCTTGGCTACCGGCACGAGCTGGTGGTAGGCTTCCTCGATCGCCGTGGCGTAAGGGGCGTGCTCGTCACTGGTTAGCAATAGGTCGGTCCTGCCGCCGGTCTGCCGCTTGACCTCCCCAACAATCCGCTGACAGTTCTCCAGGGTACGCTTGCCCGGCACCACCGCCAGCAGCAGACGGTGCTCCGCATCGACCGCCGTGTGGTCCCAGGCGTCACCCCACTCGGACGCGTCGCTCGGCTCCAGGTGACCTTCCTTCTTGGCGACGAAGGACCACTTCTCATCGAACTGGACTTCCCGGGTCTGCGGGGGAAAAAGCCACCAACTCGTGGTGGAGCGTTTGCGCATGCGGACCCGCCAAGCGGACGTAGCGCGTGACGGTGTTCTTGTCCACCTTGACCAGACGGCTGGTGGCGCGCGTGCCGCAGCCCTCACGCACATGCTCCAGGAGGGCGAGGGCCTTGTCCTGGGGGAGGCGGGAATCTTCCAGGGGGGTGCCCTTGCGTTCCGAGAACGACTGCTTGCAGGTGCGGCAGTAGACCATGCGGAGGCGCTGTCCTTGGCCGGACCAGCCGCGGAAATAAAGGTTCCCCTGGCCACGTTGGCCCTGGTTGGGGCAAGAGGTATTCTGGCAGCAGAAGTGGTCGATCGGGTGCATCCGGGATCCTCCCATCCCGAGCAACTCCTTGCCTGGCCTTTACCTTGGCGTTTCATCCCAGCCGGCGTATTCTACGACAGGTTGATTGCTCTAACCAGACACCACCAGTGCGTAAAAGGCGCCGAAAACCTCTCACGATTCTTCCAAGAAATTCAGGCTGGTGGTTCGCCCTTGCGGATTTCGTGGTGCAACCAGGCGCGGGCATAGGCCCAGTAGCGGTGGGCGGTGGCCGGGGAGATGCCCAGCACTTCGGTGGTCTGCTCCATCGTCAAACCGGCGAAGTAGCGGAGCTTGATCAGTTCGGCCTTGGCTGGATCCAGGGCGGTGAGCTTCCGGAGCGCTTCATCCAGAGCGAGAAGGTTCTCGGATCGTAGCGGCGCCGCTGGCGTCGCCGAAGTGGATGTCCCGCTTGCCTGCGATTCGCTTGGCCGGCGAAAGGCAAGAAAGGCATTGGATTCGGGGCGTGGGGGAAAAAGCTTCTCGAGTCTGTCAGGCACCTAGAAAACTTGCAGGTACCGGTCGGCCATCGTCTGGCCAAGCTTCCGGCGTGCGTTTCCGGTT
>JBGQLF010000616.1:0-6568 GCA_041499985.1 Gemmataceae bacterium | reverse complement strand
GTTCCTTGAGCTTCTTTTCCTCGTTTACCGTCGTGGGCCGACTGCGCAGCGATGCGGCCTTGCGCGACCTGCCGCCGCCGACTCCGGTGGGCTGACGTGGCCCAGGCCGACCGCCGACGGACGGCAAGCGGCGGCTCAGTCTGGCGAAGCGCGCGGGCCATGCCCAAGGCTGGGAGCACGTGACATGCTTTCCGTAACAAAAGGAGGTGACCAAGACCATCAAGACCTTCCTGGCCACGTGGAAGCCGGCTGGCGGCGTGATCTGCGTCGTCCTCGTGAAGGAAGAGGACGGCTGGCGGGCGTACCGGTGCACCGACCCGGACGCGTCGGTGCGCGACATCCTGGAGGCGGCGGCCGCACGGACGACACTCGAACCGCCGTTCAAGGAGGTGAAGGAAGTGGCGGGGGCGGGCCAGCAGCAGTTGCGTTCCTGGCGGCCCAACGAGGGGGCGTTAGGGAGCGCGCGGCCCGAGCTCCCTGGACCGGGCCTGCTTAAGCTCCCAGATTCGTGCCAGTGCCTGGTCCGGCTCCTCCTGGGCCGCCCGCAGGCAATTCTCACAGCAGACGAACGCGGAAACGCCCTTCACGGTCACCTTGTAGGGCCGGCCCATCTCTCCGAGTCGTACCCCCTCCATCATCGGACAGTATTTCTGCTGCTCGGCTAGTTGTTGATCTTCCGGCCCTTGCCGCGACAGGTTGACCCTGATGTCCGCCTCCACGTCCGCAGGCGTGGTCGTGCTGGGTGACGGCTTGTCCCGGCAGCCGCCGCCGGCGAGCACCAACAGCACGAGAAACCATCGTGGAGCGAAGACCTTCATGCGCATCTTCCCATCCGACGACCCGACAAGTTCACCACGTCGCTTGGAAGCCGTCCCAGCACTCGTTCGTGGGGCAGGTCGTTGACCTGCCGTGCATGCCGGTGGCTCAGCGACCTGCCCCACGAAGGGATTCCGGGAGGAGTCCTTTTCGGCCGCGCGCTGGAGTCTCGGCTCGAGCCAACTCGAGCCGGGACTCCAAACCATGTCACCAAGTCCCTGGCGCTGACTTAGAAGTTTCCATTGAAGAGATCGCCACTGGCCGGCGTGCTCAGAAAGTACATGATCGTGGGGTCCGTCGTCGCCGGCATGTTGTGCACCGAGCCATCGACGAACAAAACCTGCACGCCGCCGGGATGGGGCGAGCTGAAGTTGGTCCGGAGGCAATTGGTGGACGAAGCGCCGGCCTGGATCGCCCAGGTATAGGCGCTCCCGACGAAGGCGGTTGGCGTCGTCCGCAGGTAGCCCGTCGTCGTGGCGTTGGTGGGCAACGGCGTGGTGGTGGGGGCGGGATTGGACTTGTAGATCCCCTGGGAGTTAGGCTGGAAACCGCTGCCCACGCCACCCAGGGTCCCCCCCGCGAACCAGTAGGCCGTCCAGGGATCGGCCCAGGTCGTGTAGTAGTGCACGCCGCCCGCGGTCAGGGTTGTGGAAAAGCAATCTTGAATGCGCTCCGAGATCATCATCGTATTCGAGGTACCATCTGGGAAAGAGCTGCCAAGGGTGACCCCGTAACCGAGGGCCTGCTGGCTATAGGTATAGCTGCCACCGGCGAACTGTGTGGGATTGCCGTTGTTCGGATTGGGCACCGTAAGGGCCGGGGCCGCGCCTGTGCCGTTGATCCACACGAAGACCGGCCAGGCGGGGGCGTTCCACATGGCGCCCAGGTTGACGGTGCCGCCGTCGGACGGGCAAACGAAGCCCTTCACGACGGTGCTCGCCGTGTTGGCGAAGTTTTGCTGGGGCGTGTTGCCGGCCACGCCGCGGTAGAGGTTATCCTGTTCCAGGTAGGGCAACAGCACGTAGAACACGCTGCCCCCCGCCATCGTCCAGGTCCCGTTCTGGCCGTTGGGGTACCAGCTATAGGGCATTCTGCCGTTATTGGTAGAGGCGAAGTTGTGCACGGCCAGACCCAGCTGCTTGAGGTTGTTACTGCACTGCATACGGGCGGCCGCCTCGCGGATTTTTTGCACCGCGGGCAGCAGCAGGCCGATGAGCACAGCGATGATGGCGATGACAACGAGTAGTTCGATCAGAGTGAACGCGGGACGATGCAGAGTACGAGGTTTCATGACGACACCGTTGTAAGACAGAAAACAAATAGCCAAAGCAGCGCGCCCCCAGCACCCGGGAGCCGTAGCGCTGTTCCAGCACTGCGAGGGTTCCTTGCGGACGTCCTTTCAGATGTCCGCTCTTACCCACTACTGCCTCCAAGACGGCAAACAAATGCACAAATCCGACGGCTCGTTGAAGGTTTCCTGAAATCTTGCATTGGTTTTCGCCCCTGGGGGCAGCATGTGCTGGAGCAGCCGTTTCCTCAGGAGCGATCGCATGGCCAAAGGACGATCAGCCCTGGACGTTCACTAGGCGTGTGACGTAGCGGCGGCCAGGGGGAAGGAACCTGGGAGCCCCTTGGCTTTCCCTGGAGACTACGACGGGGCCAAGGAGACCCAGTGAACCCCTCCGACGCGCTGCCGGTTCGCGGACGCACCGGCAGCCGGCTCAGAAGAAGCGTCTGCCCCCATGGTAGGCCGCTGCTGGCAAGGGGAACCGGAGCCATAGCCGACGAAGCCAGGGAGTCGGAGAGCTGCGTACGAGCCACGACGCCAGGGAACGGGGCGGCACCTCGGACCTGGCCGAGCAAAGGCGGCCCATGTGGTGAACGAACTCTTGGAGGGAAACATGACCGATGCCTCGACACGGATTCTCATGTTCCCGCAACCATTCAGGGGGAAGTGATGCGGTGGCGGAAGAAAGACCGTTCCGACTCAGGGGCATAGCACGCTACTGGCCACGTCCTTGCATGTAGCCAATGCGGTACACGTGTTCCCTCGTTCGCAGGAACAGGTCTCCCGCAGCGACGGCAGGAGACGCGATGATCTCCTCATCCAAGTTGGCCTGCGCAACGACCTTGAATTGGCGCGCTGCCTCGACCACGGTGCTTTTTCCCTCTTTGGCGAAGAAGTAGACTCGACCACCTGCCGCCAAAGGCGACGCCCGGAAGGCTTTGCCCAGTCGCTCTCTCCACAGTTCCGTTCCCGTGGCTGCATCCACGCAGACTCCGAAGCCGTCATTCAGCGCCAGGAACACCAGGCCGTTGGTCACCAGCGGGCTAGAGGCATCGGGCGTACCCTTCGCATACTGCCAGCGTACGTTCGTGGCGGTGACGTCCCCCGAGCCGCCGGCACGCACGGCGAACAAGGGGCCGCGCATGCCCTGGATGGCGTAGACGGTGTCGCCTGCCAGCGTCGGTCCCGAGATGACGCGGTTGCCCTTGAAGGCATCGCAGTGCCAGAGCCGCCTACCGCTTTGGGGTTCGTAGGCATCCAGCACGTTGCCTCCGAAGACGATCAATTCCGTTTGGCCACCGTGGCCATACAGGATTGGCGTCGTATAGGAATCGGCTGGCTCCGCCTTTGCTCCCGTGTCCCGCTCGACCAACCATTTCTCCTGGCCGGTCAATTTGTCGTGAGCGACAACATAACTCCGCCCGCCACCCTTGGGATCCTGCATACAGACGGATATGAGCAAGTCGCCAACAAGAACCGGTGAATTGCCGTGACCCCACCAGATCGTGTAGGAGCCGTACCTCTGGACTAGATTGATGGCCCAAACTTGCTCGCCGGCAAAGTCGTAGCAGGCCAGATCACCGCTGCCGAAGTGGATCCACACGTGCCGGCCGTCCGTGACTGGAGAAGGCGTGGCCATGTTGTGTTCATCGTGGAAGCGAAAGTTGCCAAGCTCTCCTTTACGGCGCGGCGTGCCCTTGCTCACCTCACGCTGCCAAACGACTTGACCGCTCTTGCGGTCGAGTTGGACAAGGAGCAAGCGCTCGTCCTGCTGAGTCGTCACGAAAATCGTGTCGAGCCAGATAGTGGGTGTTGAAGTCCCCCAGCCAGGTACAGGGGTTTTCCAGATAACGTTTTCGGTCTTGCTCCAGCGCGTCGGTAATTCCCGTGCTGGAGCCACGCTGTCACCCGTCGGCCCACGCCACTGTGGCCAGATGTTCTCCGAGGATACAGAGTCCGCCAGGCCGGCAGAGTAAAGCAGGGCCAGTACAAGAAGGTGCATTCGAGGTCGTCTCCCAGAATCGAGGCCAAGCCATACCGAGATGAGTGTACGGCGTGGCCGTTCGCCTAGCAATAACCAATGGTGTAGGTCCTGACAAGGAGGCACGGTACGCGAGCCACCCTCGCGGGCAACAAGGACTTTCTCACCGTGACCGAAAACCAGGGGTAGCGGTGGACAAATGAGGGGTGAGCAGCTGCAATGACGGGAACCTTAACCGTGGGTGGTGTCCACGCTACGAAAAATACTTAAGATCAACCAAGCTGCTCCGGTTGAACGGCGGCGGCGACAAACTCCTAGTGAGGTGCGAAATGCAAAAACTCATCCTCAGTTTACTCGCACTGGCGGCGGCGACCTTCCCGCGGGCGGAAGCGGCCGACAAGACCGAAGGGCCTGCCACGCCGGGCGAAACCAAACAGGTGCGTTGGGCAAGCGCGCCCCCGGTCAAGCGGAACACCTATCGCCTTCAGCGCATGAAGGACAATCCGACCATCGATGCCGGCTGGAACAAAGCCGCCTGGAAGGGCGTCACGCCGGTGACACTGGAGTACTACATGGGCGAAGAGCCGGCGCATCAGCCCAAAGTGCAGGTCAAGGCCGCCTACGACGATCACTATCTCTACCTCATTTGGAAAGTCGAAGACAACTATGTACTTGCCAAGCGCACGAAGCATCAGCAAGACGTCTGTCGCGACAGCTGCGCGGAGTTTTTTTTCACGCCCGGCGGCGATCCAGAGGAGCGGGGCTACTTCAACCTGGAAACCAGTTGCACCGGCGTGAAGTTGTTTGGCGCTCACGTCGCCGGCAGCAAAGACGAAAAGTTCACTGCCAAGGATTTGGCCAGCGTCGTCACCGCGAACTCCTTGAAAGGCCCGATCGATCCCGAGATCGCTGAGCCGACGACCTGGACCCTGGAATACAAGATTCCTTTGAGCCTCCTGGAGAAATTCGCGAACATCGAGCGCCCCAAGCCCGGCGTCACCTGGCGCGGCAACTTTTACAAGTGCGCCGATGACGCCAGCCATCCCCACTGGTTGACGTGGTCTCCCGTTACCCACGCCAAGCCGTCGTTTCATCTTCCGAAGTATTTCGGATTCCTCGTGTTTGAATGAGACCATTTGGTTTAAGGAGAGCCGCCCAACCGAAAGCTTAGTTCGGTACGGGAACCGGTTTGTGCACCCTCCCCTAATCTTCCGCGCGACCTTTTTCTGCACCAGTTTCCGCGAATTCTGGGCAAGCCGCAGAAATGGATCAGGTTCACAGTGCCTGAGGAAACCGACGACGCCTCGGTCCGACACACTGCGGGCGATGTGACCGACGCGCGCACATCACGCTTGCGACCTCGATGTTGCCGTCGAGGACATCAGGACGAAAACCATCGTTCTCAGCAGCCCGATCTGCCCACACTGCCAATACGGACTTGCCGATCCTTATTTCTTCGTCTCGGCCGGCTGGCGGAAGGACCGCTCCACCATGTCGTTCGGGTCGGTCGATACCGGTCCATCGCGCCACAGCCACCTCATCATCTCGGGCAGGATCGCCCCGCCGAACTTCTGACCGTGTAGGTTCATGCCCCACGAGTAGTTCACGTCGTAACCCTTCTCGGTGAGGGCCTTCATCAGCCGCACGTTCTGGTAGAACCAGTCGCGCTTCTCGTCGTAAACACCGTTGCGGACACCGCGGTTGTCGTTCCGCCCGTCGCACAGAAAGACCCGGATCGGCTTCTTGTCGCTCGCCAGCACCCGCTCGGGGTAGACGTGCCCGCCCCGGAGGTTGACGAAGCTGCCCACGTTGCTCAGCACCTTGCGGAAATGGTTGGGACGCTCCCAGGCGACCGTGAACGCCGCAATGGCACCCGAGCTCGACCCGCCGATGCCGTGCATCTCCGGGTCCTTCGTAAGGCTGTACTCCTTGCTGAGCGCCGGCATTAGCTCCTCCGTGATCACCCGCGCGTACTTGTCATCGAGCGCGTTGTACTCGGTGGGCCGATTCGTGTCCCGATCTCCCCAGTTCCGCGGCGTGGGCTCCGGCTGGTCGGGCCTCCGGCCAGGGTTGATGAACACCCCGATCATCACAGGGATCTCGCGGCGGTAGATCAAGTTGTCCATCACATGCTGCGCCCGGAGGTCTCCCTTCTCGTCTTTGAAGGCCTGCCCGTCCTGGTAGACCATCAGAGCCGCCGGAATTGCCGGGTCGTATGGCGCCGGTACGTAGACCCAGTACGTGTGCTGGCTGCCGGGGTAGACCGCGCAGGGGAGCGTGAACGGCCCTCGGATTTCGCCCTTCGGGACGCCTTCCTGGGGCATGGAATCGGGCCCCAGCCGGTACTGAGAATTCGGGTTCGAGACCGGCGGCGCGGGCGGTTGCCCCGGGGCCTGCGCCAGGGTCATCACCGCTGCTCCCGCCAACATAAGAGCGGCAGCGTGCATCAGCGCTTTGGTCATGGGAATACTCCTCAGGCGGGG
>JBGQLF010000615.1:0-6568 GCA_041499985.1 Gemmataceae bacterium | reverse complement strand
CCCTCCAGAAGCTGGTCGCTTCGGGGACAGCACCCCAAGCGGTGCGCGTGCTCGGGCCGGCTGAGGCAGCCGTGTTTCGGCTGAAGGGTTACTATCGGTTTCACTTCCAACTACAGTCGGCGAGCCCGGCCTTGCTCCATCAACTGCTCCGGACGGTCTTGCCGGCAGTCCGAGCCCCCAGCGGAGTCGAGTGCACGGTCGACGTCGATCCCTTCAATATGCTGTGACAATTGTGGACACGGCTCGCGCACGCTCGCTATAATCCGGGGACCAGCGACAGCCTCCGTACCTGCCGACTTGAACCGACGTGGGCCCCGCCATGGAAATCATCGATCCGCACGTACATATTTGGACCAACGATCCCAAGTATCCTTTCGCGGCCGAGCTCAAGAACAAACCGGCCCAGAATTTCCTGCCGGAGACGCTGGTTGCCTTGATGAAGGCCAATGGCGTCAGCAAGACGGTTCTGGTGCAGGTGATCCACTACCGCTGGGACAACAACTACGTGGCCGATGTCCGGGCCAAATACCCACAGACATTCATGGCGGTGGGCCGTGTCAATCCAACCGATGCCCACGCGGCTGACAACTTGGAATACTGGACCAAAGAACGCGGTCTCCACGGCGTTCGCCTCAGCCCCGCAAATGGACGCGAAGGCGACTGGATCACCCAGCGCGACCGGATGGACCCAATCTGGAAGCGCGCCAGCACCTTGAAAGTACCCATGTGTCTTCTCTGCCCCGTGCAGCGCTTGCCCGACGTCGCCCGGCTCATCGAGCGTTATCCGGACCTGGATGTGTGCATCGACCATATGGCCGATTGTCCCATTGGCGATCAGGACAACCTCGCCAAGTTGCTGACGCTTCAGCGCTTTCCGCGGGTTTATGTCAAACTGTCGCACCTGTGGTCGCTTTCCAAACAGGCCTATCCCTACCGCGATACCCATGACCAGGTCCGGAAGATCTACGATACCTTTGGCCCTCAGCGCCTGATGTGGGGAACCGACTGGCCCCTGGTCGAGCGCCATTGCGGGTACGCCAAGGCCCTGCAATTGTATCGCCAGGAGATCAAATACTTCACCGACGCCGATCGCCAGTGGATTCTGGCCGGGACGTGCAAGAAGTTGTGGGCTTTCGCTTGATGAGATATTTCGCTTTGCCAGGAGTCGCTTCATGATGCGCTTGGCTTGCCTGTCGCTGAGTTATCGGCCTGAGTTTACAGCCCAACAGATGGACGACTTGAAGTTCATCATGCGTTGCGCCGAACTGGAGCTGGACGGCGTGGACCTCAACCTGAGCAACTTGCATACGCTGGACAGGGAGCATCTAAAGAAGGTCAAGAAAACATGCCTGGAGCGGGGACTGACGATTGCGTGCATTGGCATCAGCAATGACTTCGGCCGGCCGGCGCAACAGCAGGAGATGGTGCAGCAGCAGATTCGCCAGGGCATCGACACAGCTCAGTTCCTGGGGGCGCCCCTGGTTCGCCTGTTTGCGGGTACGGTGCGGACGGGCGATAGCCGTGAAGCGGTCTGGAAACGAACCGTCGAAGGCCTCAAACGTGCCGCCGAGTATGCCGAGAAAGTCGGTGTGGTGGCTGCGCTCCAGAATCACAATCATCGCAACATTGCCGCGACCGGCGACGACATCGTGCGGCTACTCCAGAATGTCAACCACCCCTGGTGCATGCATATGCTCGATACGGGACAGTACCTTGGTTCGCGCGGCGCCAGCGGTGCCCAGCCGGACGACGCACAGAAGCACGACGTCTACAAGTCGATCGAAAAGACCGCACCCCTGGCGGTCTACGTCCGCGCCAAACTGTACCGCATCCGCAGCGGCAAGGAGGAGTGGCTCGATTACGAGCGCATTTTCGGGACCCTGCGCCAGGCCAAATACAATGGCTTCGTCTGCTTGGTGTATGAGGGCTGGCAGGATCAGAGCGCGGAACAGGCCGTTCCTACCGGCGTGAGACTGCTGCGCGGCTACTTGACAACGAAACGCGGCTAAAGTAGGTGTCCGCAAGGGGGCTTGGAGACGCCTCCTGCGGCGGCCGCCGGTTTAATTCACCGCGGCGATGTCCGACATCTTTGTCATGCGCGGGTGCCACAGCAGACCGTTCTTGCGGCCAATTTGGCATGAGGCGCGCTTCTTCCTCGACACAGCCTCCCGGCACAGACTGTTCCTGGAACTTGGCCTTTTCTTGGACCTTTTGCGGATCCGGCGCATCCAATTCTAAGAAGCTATCGCTTCCCTTTCGCCACAAAGCCTGTGCAGATGGCCGTTTCCTGCACGACAGGCTGGGCGGAATCGCGACAGACCAGGCTCGGGGTGTGTGCCGCGATCGCACGGGACAGCCGACATGCAGGGCGGAAATCCTGTTGAGTTTGGGGTCCCCGACCCCACAGGCATGGAAGTTGCTTCGCTAGTGTTTCGGCGATCACTGCCCGAGACTGACCGGCCCCTGTCCCTACGGCAAGCGCACCCCGCCCGTTGCCGCCAATCTCTGGGCCGGAGAGAGGAGAAAACCGTGGATATCAATCGTTTCACCGAGAAGGCCCAAGAAGCTCTGGCTGCCGCCCAACAACTGGCTGTGCGGCTGAGCTACCAGCAAGTGGATGTCGAGCACCTGCTGCTCGCTTTGCTCGAGCAGGAGCAGGGGTTGGCTTCACCCATCTTGCGGAAGTGCGATGTCTCCGTGGAGACGCTGAAGGAGCGGGTGCAGCGCGAGTTAGAGCGGCTGCCCAAGGTCAGTGTGACGTCGGGGGGGCCGGACCAGGTGTATATCACGGGCCGGCTCAATCGTCTGCTTGCCCAGAGCGAACAAGAAGCCCAGCGGCTCAAGGACGATTTTGTCTCCGTGGAGCACATCCTGCTGGCACTCACCGAGGACACCGGGACCGCCGGCCGCACGCTGAAGGAGTTCGGTGTTACCCGGGAACGGCTGATGCGAGCCCTCCAAGAAGTCCGGGGCCACCAGCGCGTCACCTCGCAGAACCCAGAGGGCACCTATCAGGCCCTGGAACGCTATGGCCGCGACCTGACCCAGTTGGCGCGGCAAGGCAAGCTCGATCCGGTCATCGGTCGGGATGACGAGATCCGCCGCGTGATCCAGGTGCTGTCACGGCGCACCAAGAACAACCCGGTACTCATCGGCGAGCCCGGCGTGGGCAAGACCGCTATCGTTGAGGGGTTAGCCACGCGGATTGTGCGCGGCGACGTGCCGGAGGGCCTGAAAAACAGGCGGGTCGTCTCGCTCGACATGGGTGCTCTCATTGCCGGGGCCAAGTACCGTGGCGAGTTTGAGGAACGGCTCAAGGCTGTGCTGAAGGAAGTGCAGTCGTCGCAAGGGGAGATCATCCTGTTCATCGATGAGCTGCATACTGTCGTCGGCGCCGGCAAGGCCGAAGGCGCCATGGACGCCGGCAATCTGCTCAAGCCGATGCTGGCCCGCGGTGAGCTGCACTGCATCGGTGCCACAACGCTGGACGAGTACCGCAAGCACATCGAGAAGGACGCGGCACTAGAGCGGCGCTTCCAGCCGGTTCTGGTGGACCAGCCGTCGGTCGAGGACACGATCTCGATCCTGCGCGGCCTCAAGGAGCGCTACGAGGTGCATCACAAAGTCACCATCAAGGACTCGGCCCTGGTGGCGGCAGCGGTACTCTCCAATCGCTATATCACCGATCGCTTTCTGCCCGACAAGGCGATCGACTTGGTCGACGAGGCGGCGGCCAAGCTGCGCACCGAGATTGACTCCATGCCCAGTGAGCTGGACGAGATTCATCGCCGGGTCATGCAGTTGGAAATCGAGCGCGAGGCCTTAAAGAAGGAGACGGATCCCGCCTCGCGCGACCGGCTGGCCAAGCTGGAGAAGGAATTGGCCGACCTGAAAGCTGAGCAAGACGCGCTACGGGCGCAGTGGAAGGAGGAGAAGGAAGGCGTGCAGCGACTGGGTGAGCTGCGCGAGCAGCTGGAGCAGGCACGCCGTGAGCTGGACCTGGCCAAGCAAGCTGGCGACCTGGCCCGAGCCTCCGAGCTCCAGTACGGCAAGCTGCCCGACCTGGAGCGGCAGATCAGGGTGCTGGAACTGACGCAATCGGGCGGGCTCGGCAACCGCCGGCTGATCCAGGAAGAGGTGACCGAGGAGGACATCGCCGAGGTTGTCAGCCGTTGGACCGGTATTCCCGTCTCCAAGTTGCTCGAAGGCGAGATCCAGAAGTTGCTGCACCTGCCCGAAGAATTGCACCAGCGCGTGATCGGGCAAGACGAAGCCGTCAAGGCCGTAGCCGAGGCCGTTGTGCGAGCCCGTTCCGGCTTGAAAGATCCGAATCGGCCAATCGGCTCGTTCATCTTCCTTGGTCCGACCGGCGTCGGCAAGACCGAGCTGGCCCGCGCCCTGGCCGAGTTCCTGTTTGATGACGAGCGGGCCATGATCCGCATCGACATGTCGGAGTACCAGGAAAAGCACACCGTGGCCCGTTTGCTTGGCGCCCCACCGGGTTACGTTGGCTTCGAGGAAGGCGGCCAGCTCACCGAAGCGGTGCGGCGCCGGCCATACTGTGTGATCCTGTTTGACGAGATCGAGAAAGCTCATCACGATGTCTTCAATGTCCTGTTACAATTGCTGGACGATGGCCGGCTGACCGATGGGCAGGGACGGACGGTCGATTTCAAGAATACGCTGGTCATCATGACGTCGAACATTGGCAGCCACCGCATCCTGGATTACCGGGGCTCGTTCGCCGGCGACAGCTATGAGCGGATGAAGGAAACGGTGCTTGAGGAGTTGCGGCGGCACTTCCGGCCGGAGTTCCTCAACCGGGTGGACGACATCATTGTTTTCCATGCCCTCAGCGAAGACCACTTGAAGGAGATCGTGGATATCCAGTTGGGACGGCTGCGCGAGCGCCTGGCGGAACGGCACATGCGGTTAGAGTTGACCGACGAAGCCAGGACGCACCTGGTCCGGGTCGGTTACGATCCGACGTACGGAGCCCGGCCGCTGAAACGAGCGATCCAAAAGGAGATCGAGACGCAGCTGGCCCGGCTGCTTTTGCAAGGCGAGGTCCGCGACGGCCAAACAGTGGTGGTGGACTTCGACCCGGCTCGCGGCGAGCTGACGTTCACGCCGCAGACCGCAGCCACGGAGAGTCTGGTCGGCGCGGCGCCGTAAAGAGAGGGGAGAACGAACTCATGCGACCACCGAACGACTATGGGAGGGGTTGTATATTCCTCCACGCGTCGAGCTCGTTTCATGACGTGAGCTGGCAACCCGCGGCCGACATTTATCGTACTTGCACTGGCTGGCTGGTCAAGCTGGATCTCGCCGGCGTTCGTGCGGAGGACATCGCGGTGCAAACGTGCGGTAGTTCCCTGATCGTACGGGGAAGCCGGCGGGACTGGCTGCTGGAAGAGAACCCACACTATCATTCTTTGGAGATCGCCTACAGTCGCTTCGAGCGCCGGATCGACTTGCCTGTCGTGGTGGAACACGCGGAGATTGTCACCGAGTATCACGCGGGGATGTTGCTGCTGCGCCTTCGAATGCAGGGAGAGGGGCCATGAGCGAAACAGAGAAACTGATGACGTTACCGGTATTGCCCATCAAGAACACGGTTCTGTTGCCGAACTTGCTGATGCCGTTGTCTGTCGGCCGGCCGTTGTCGCGGGCCGCGGTCGAGGCGGCTTTGGCCTCGGAGGAAAAGGCTCTGCTGGTGGTGGCCCAGCGCGACCTGGAGGTCGAGGAACCGGCCGAGAAGGATCTCTTCGCCATCGGCACGCGGGCCGTCGTCAAGAAGATGGCACGCTCCGAAAACGCCCTGGAGCTGATCATCCAGGGGATCGAGCGTGTCGCGCTGGTGCGCGTGACGCAAACCACGCCGTACCTGCAAGCGGTCGTGCGTCCTTTGCCGCTGCCGGAAGAACACGGACCCGAGCTCGAGGCGCTACACCGTGCCGTGCTTGAGTTAGCGGCGCGGGCCTTGCAATTGGCTCAGCCGCAGGCACAGATCGACTTGAGCCAGTTAGTGGCCCAAGCGCGTGATCCGATCCAGATTGTGTACTTGCTTGGTTCCATGTTGAGTCTGACCCTTGAGCAGGAGCAGGCGCTACTGGAAGCGCCAACGCGGGCCGAAGCCTTGCGCCTGATGCACAGCTACCTGGCGAAGGAGGTCCAGGTTCTGGAGCTGCGCCAGAAGATTGCCAGCGATGCCCAGACGGAGATGACGAAGCAACAACGCGAATACGTGCTGCGGCAACAGCTCCGCGCGATTCAGCAGGAGCTGGGCGAGGAGAATCCAGAGCAAGCAGCAGCTGCGTTGCTGCGGCAGCATATGCAGGAGACGGATCTGCCGGAGGAAGTTCGCAAGGAAGTGGAGCGCGAACTGTCCAAGCTCGAGAAGCTGCCCCCGACCGCCCCGGATTACCAGGTGACGAGGACCTACCTGGATCTGGTGCTGGAACTGCCGTGGAAGAAGAGTACCGCGGATATGCTGGATCTGGCGCGGTCGCGTCAGGTGCTTGACGAAGATCACTACGACTTGCGCGAGATCAAGGAGCGCATCCTG
>JBGQLF010000614.1:0-6569 GCA_041499985.1 Gemmataceae bacterium | reverse complement strand
TCGGGGCAAGCCTTATTCTGGCAGCAGAAGTGGTCGATGGGGTGCATCCGGGGTCCTCCCGCCAAAGCAACTCCTTGCCTGGCCTTTACCTTGGCCTTTCATCCCTCCCTGCGTAGTCTACGAGGGGCTGTTTGTTCTGGCCAGACACCACCGCAATTTCCGGCAATCCACTAAAAGCCATTGCAAATGAGGCCATTCGACGTAAACTATTGACGTGATTCGGGTTTTCAGGCTTTCGGAAGAGCTGCCCTGCCCGCCTCTTAATCAATCGGTTGAAGGTTCGATTCCTTCAAGGGGCCTTCAGCGAACGAGGACCTTCCGGCAAATCTATGCTCCGGCAAATCATGCCCGGAACAAACCCTGTGTTAGCGATTACTAACATCTGGCCGAAGCTTTCCTGAGGCCCATGTCGACCTAAGCGGCCCGAGCCAGAGCGTGCACCCGTTCGAGCAGGCTCGAGTTGGCCTGTCCGTTGCGCTGCGCCGCCTCCTGCGGGTCGATCGCCAGCCAGGGATGTTCGGTCCAGTGCAGCAGCCGGCGCGGCCAGCCTTCCAGTCGAACCGGTGACCAATCGCCGACCAGATCCATTCCCGCCAGGCAACCCCGGGCGGCAACCAGAAACGTTTCCAGCACCAGTCCCGCTTCGGCCACAGTTAGGTAACCGGAGTCCCAGTTCACCGAAGCCTCTTCCTGTACCAACACGTCTTTATCCACTGATATGTAGAGCGGCCGTCGGGCCAGCTCTGCCTGCAAGGGGTGTAAGAGCTGGGCCAATCGATCCGTGGTGACGGCGCGAAGCGGTTGGCTCCGAAGGGGTTCGTTCGGGACATGGGCCCAGCGGCCACGGTGGAAAGGACGCCGGCTAGGAAACACGACTACCTTGCCCGCCCGCAGCAAAGACCAGGGGGCCAACCAGCGGTAGCGGTTATCAAAATCCACATCACCGCCCACATGAAAGATGCGTTCAATCCGTGGCAGTTGCGCAGCATTGTACAGCCAAGTGCCGCAATGCAGGAACGGGACGCCCCGCATCCAGTCGGGGTGATTGTCCAGCACGAGCAGATTGACCGGCGTGTCGACCCGGCGCAGCAACGCCAGGCTGACATGGTGGAAATCACCGGAGCCGTAGAGCGTCACCGTGCCCGGCGGGTCGAACCGGCTCCCCAGCGCATCCTGCAAGGCTTGCTCAAAGCGCCGGAATCTCCCGAAGCCGCAACCCAGTCGGATGCGGGGACCCCATTGCTGGGCAAAGCAGCAGGCGGGGCGCCAGTTCGCCAGAAGATCGCGTTGCTTCGTAACACTCCCATCCAGGTCCAAAATGCGGATCGACATGCTCTTTTTCCTGCCCCGCCAGCGCCAGAGGCGTTGTTTCCGTGGAAGGGCATGTTACCCAGGTCTGTCCGGCGTGCAAGACGAACCCAAATGCACGGCATCGTCCCGCTACTCGGGCCGCTCGCGCACGTTGAATTCCAGCTTCCAGCGCTGGCGGGCGTCGCGGCTCAGACACCACAGCTCCAGCGTGCCGACTTCCGTCACCTTGCTGTGGAGATGCACGGGCACGGTACGCCCCTCATTGCCGGGCGCCTCCAACGTGGTTGACAGCGGGCTCAGCTCGTCGATCTGGCCTTCCCACTCCTCGACCAGGGTACCCACTGGATCACTCCGCCGGACCGTCGAGCCGAGAAAGCGGAACTCGGCCGGCTCACCCACCACCAGGCCGAACTCCTGGCTGGGGACGTCGGCCTCAGTGCCCTCCTCCATGCCGAAAGGAACCACACAGAGCGCCTTGAGCGGCGGCGGACTGCCGGGCACCGCGGGCAGAGACGATTCGATACCGACGTAGTAGGCCCGAGCCGTGCCGCCGCGAATGCGCACGCCCCGGCCGCGGCGCACCAGCCCGTAGTAGGCCGCACCGCGCGCCACGGCCAGGTCCAGGTCGGTTCCTTGCAGGACTTTCACGGGCGTGCCGCCCCCCTTTTCCGTCCAACTGTTGAGGACCGCTACCAACCGTTGGCGGAACGCCTCCGCCTTGAAGACGCCGCCATTGAATAATACGGCTGTTGGTTGGGCCAACTTCTTCTTGCTCCGGCGGCTCGGCGCCCGTTCAGCCAGCACCTCGGCATTGCGGCGGAGGAAGTACGCCAGGTGTTTCGTTATCGCTGGATCGGCCGCATAGGGTAGGCCCAGTTCTTGCAGGCCGACGGTCCGTTGCCGCTTCGGCTCTACATCCAGCGGACAAGTCGGAAAGAAGCCCTCCACCAACACGCGCTCGACCTCGGCCCGGGTCAATTCCCCTTTCAGTGTGCCGCCGATGACCCGGCTCCCACGACCCAATACGGTTACCGGTGCCGCGGCTGCCTGCAATTGCGTGAACAGCGTTTCCTTGGCCGTGCGCGCACTGTGCCAGAGTAGCTGCATCTGACCGGCATCGAGCTTGGTCCCCTGGCGGGCAAAGTTTTGCGCCGCCGCATGGGCCAGCGCCAAATCCATGTTGTCGCCGCCGAGCAGGATGTGATCACCCACGGCGACGCGGGTCAGGGCCAGTGTGCCGGCCTCTTCGGTGACCGCGATCAGCGTCAGGTCCGTGGTACCGCCGCCGAGATCGCAGACCAGCACGACATCGCCGATCTCGACCTGATTCCGCCAGCCATCGCGACTGGCATCGATCCACGCATAAAACGCGGCCTGGGGTTCTTCGAGCAGAGTGACGTGTTCCAGCCCGGCGCTGCGCGCTGCTTCGATGGTCAATTCCCGGGCCACGGCGTCAAACGACGCCGGCACGGTCAAGATGATGTCCTGGTGCTCCAGTCGGTTTTCCGCGACATCCCGGGCGATGAGGTAGTTCCAGGCCTCGCACAGGTGTTTCAAATGATAGGCGGAAGCTTCCAGCGGCGAGACCCGACGGGCGTTGTCAGGCGCCTTCCAGGGCAGCACTGGCGCTCGCCGATCGATGCCCGAATGGCAGAGCCAGGACTTGGCCGAGGATACCAGCCGCGTCGGAACCTGGCTACCGAAGTTGCGCGCGAATTCGCCGACAGCGTAATCGCGCTCCGGTGCCCAGGGCAGCTTCAGGCTGCCGGCGGGCAGCTCACTGGGTCCGGGCAAATAGAGGAAGGAAGGCAGCAGGGCCCGCTCCTCCACGACACCCGGCTGGACGACTTGCGGTACCGGCATTTGAACCGGCACCAGATCCGCTTCTTCCCCGCGGCCGGTATCGACATAGGCCACGGCGTTGTTGGTGGTCCCCAGATCGATGCCCACGACGAAACGAGACGACACGATTTCTCTCCCCACAACAGAGCGATGCTCAGCACGCTTGAACCTCTCTCAAATTCGAGGCCGCGGCCGGCGTCGCCACCTCTTCATTGTAAAGGCAGAAGCAACAGCAACACCAGGTTTCTGGATAAACGGGGTGGAGCAGTGCGGACTCTTCCGAAGATGTTCCGTGCGAGCCGGGACTGCTGAGTTGCCGGGACTGACCACACATGGTAGCCCGTGTAGCCACAGACTGCCGGTGTTGCTCCAACGTAGCGCGAAACGTGAGCTAGACTTGGCGCTGGGGAACTGTTCGATGGGCATGGGTCCCACTCCTCCCGAAGACGGATTCCGAGAAGGTTACATGGAAAGCCGCGCCTGGACTGAGCTGCTGGAGCGGATACCTCCCGCCCAGCACGACAACTTGATTCTGATGACCACCATCGGAACCGAGATCAGTTTCCAAAGCATCCTCCAGATGCAGGGGGAATGCTTGATCATCCGAGGCCGTCTCGCCGGGACTACGGATACCGGGCGCGTGTTCTTTATTCCCTACGACCAGATCAACTCCCTGGGCTTCATCAAGGCTGTGCCCGAGGCCGAGGTGCTGGCCATGTTCGGACTAGAGGCACCGACTGTAGTTGCCGCCGCGGTCTCGGCGCCGGCCGAGACCGCGGCGGCCGCTGAGGCCCCAGCGCCAACGGAAGCACCACCCGTAGCCGTGCCCGTCGTGCCCGAGCCAGCGCCACCCCCCCAACCTCCGAAGGCGCCTTCCCGGCCGGCTATGCCCGACAAGGCCAAGATCCTGGAACGGCTGCGTGCGCGTTCGCATTCGAGTGGTTCCAACCAGGCCGAGGACCGGTAGCCAGCGTGTCCACTGCCTGCTATGCTCAGGGGTATGGCACCGTTTGCACCGCATCCCGCACCTTCCTTGACAGCCACCGCCCTGACCAGTATGCAACCCGGCGGTGGTTTCTGCATGGGGCTGGAATTGGCCTGGGGCCGCCTCCGCCGGGTCTGGTTGCGCCGCTTCCGCCCGGGCTACGTCCGGCAGATGGCGGAGAAGCGCCAGGGCCATTGCCCGGATTGCCCGCACGACATCATCGATCCGCGCGATCTGAAGTTTTATCGAAATGTTTGCGGCTACTGGTTTCGGGACGAGGATGACCGTTTCCAGTGGCGGGGCCGCTTGGGAATCGCCCGGTCCGGCCTGGCGGAAGTGATCTGTTTCAGCCTGCCGCTTGGTGGTGCCACCCTCCTCTTGGCTCTTGCCGCAGCTTGGCTGCACTGGGGCTTCTGGCTACCGTTCGCAGTGGCAATCACCTTGTGGGCGTTCCTCATTTCATTCTTCCGCGATCCGTCCCGTGCGATTCCGACGGATACCGACGTGTTGGTGAGCCCGGCGGATGGGACCGTGACGTTTGTGGGCGAAGTGGAGGACGCTGACTTCCCAGGTGGACGCGCCTTCCAGATCACCATCTTTTTGTCGATCTTCAACGTCCACGTAAACCGTGTGCCGCGCACGGGCCAGGTGGTGGAGATCCGCTACTTCCCCGGTTGCTTTCTGGATGCGCGGCGTCCGGAGTGTGGCGTGCGAAACGAGCAGCTGTGGCTCGACCTCGAAGAGACGCCGTCGCGCCGCCGTCTGCGCGTCAAGCAAATCGCCGGGGCCCTGGCACGGCGGATCGTCTGTTGGGTACGGCTGGGGGAGCAGCTTCAAGCCGGCGCGCGCTTCGGCATGATCAAGTTCGGCTCGCGCACGGATCTGTTGCTGCCGGTTGGAGAAGCGGCCGCCGTACTCGTCCAGGTCGGCGACAAGGTCCGCGGCGGCCACACCATCTTGCTACGCCTCAAAGACGCCTCTGGGCAATGAAGCGGAGGCGCAAAAAGTTAAATAAAATCCTTGACACCGCTCTGCCCTCTCTCTACCCTCGATACTCAATTCTGCCCTGGCAAACAGATTCGGCAAGCACCTGAAAAGATCTGCTTGCGAGTGCTGTTGTAAGTTCGCCTTACCCTCCTCGTGGGACTCCGCGGGCGTCCGCCGCTCTGGGTCCCTCCAGGCTGTCCGTGCTGAGCCGACACGATGCTGCAAGGTGTTTTCGCACTCTTTCCTCATATGAAGGGGGATGGTCTCATGGCACACGTTCACAGGAAGATCGGTAAGAGTACACGAGGCGGCTTTACGCTGATCGAGCTGCTGGTGGTCATCGCCATCATTGCGGTGCTCATCGGCCTGCTGCTGCCCGCCGTACAGAAGATCCGCGAGGCGGCCAACCGCATGAGCTGCCAGAACAACCTCAAACAGATCGGTTTGGCGTTGCACAACTACCATGACGTCAATGGTCGTTTGCCCTCCGGCAGTATCTGGATCAATCCCGGCTATGATACGTTGGCTGCCGAATCGACCTGGATCACGTGGATACTTCCCTTCATCGAACAGGACAACTTGTACAAGACGGCCGACTTCACCCGTGGGTTTGGCCAGGGAAGCACGAACCATCCGAACAATTTCATCGGGTCTTCGGTCATCAAGGCGTTCCGATGCCCGTCCGATGGCGACGTGGACGTTAGCCGTTGGGGTTCGTCCATCGACTGGGCGAGGGGCAACTACGCCGCCAATAACGGCATCGGCCCAATGACAGAGACCACGGCACCGAATACAACCCGGCCCCAGGGCGTCTTCATGCTCAACAGCAAATACAAGCTGACCGACATCACAGATGGAACCACGAACACCGTGTTCGTCTCGGAACTGATCAAGGTTCCCGGCTCGATACCTACAACCGCCCAGGTGAACCCAGGCGGCAATGATTGGCGCGGGGTCATGCACTATTCGGAAGGCCCGCTCTACCAGCACAACTACACACCCAACAGTCTGGTGCCCGATCAAGTCCGCCAGGGCATGTGTGTTTCGATCCACGAAGCGCCGTGCCTGGGGACCACTACCAGCTGGAATCCCAAACTCATTGTCTTCACCTCCCGCAGCCGGCATGCCGGCGGCGTCAACGTGTTGATGGGAGATGCCAGCGTTCGCTTCGCCTCTAATAATATCAGCCTGGTCACCTGGCAAGCCCTGTCTTCGCCCCAAAAAGGTGAGATTCTCGGAAGCGATTGGTAGTCCACCAGCTCTCGGAGGGCATCCGGTTGACGGGTCCGAACACTCTTGTTCGGACCCGTCCAAGCCATGTGGTTCCGCGCGTGAGGTGATCATGTTTTCTGCAAAGACAGGGACTGGGAGACGCCGGCAAGCGCTGTTCGGGCTGGCGTGGGTCGTGGTTTTGCTCGTCACCGGATGTGGCGATGGCCGAGTT
>JBGQLF010000613.1:0-6577 GCA_041499985.1 Gemmataceae bacterium | reverse complement strand
TCCTTCCGCGGTCGACGTCGTTGTCATCGGCGGCGGACCGGCCGGCTCCACGGTCGCTACACTCCTCGCCCAGCACGGCTGCCGCGTGCAGCTGTTCGAGCGCGAGCGCTTCCCGCGCTTTCACATCGGCGAGTCGCTCATCCCCGAGACCTACTGGGTACTGAAGCGGCTCAACATGCTCGACAAGATGAAGCAGAGCCACTTTGTCAAGAAATACAGCGTCCAGTTCGTCAACGCCAACGGCAAACTGTCAGCGCCGTTCTATTTTTGGGACAACAAACCGCACGAGTGTTCACAGACCTGGCAAGTTGCCCGCAGCGAATTTGACCTGATGATGCTGCGCAACGCTCAGGAACACGGCGCCCAGGTCCAGGAGAGTACGCGGGTTCTGGAGGTACTTTTCGAGGACAGCCGGGCCGTGGGCGTGCGTATCCAGCAGGAAGACGGCTCTACCGCCGAAGTGCGGGCACGGGTGGTCGTCGATGCCAGTGGCCAAAGCGCGCTACTCCAGAATCGATTCAAGCTGCGCCTCTGGGACCCCGTCCTGAACAAGGGCGCCATCTGGACCTACTGGGAAGGGGCCTACCGCGATACCGGTCGTGATGAGGGTGCGACGCTCGTTCTCCAGACCGCGAACAAACAAGGCTGGTTCTGGTACATACCCCAGCACAACAACATCGTCAGCGTCGGCGTGGTGGCGCCGTTTGATTATCTATTCAAGGGGCGGAGCAACCATGAGCAGACCTACGAAGAAGAGGTGAACCGCTGCCCCGCCGTCAAGGAGCGCGTATCAATCGGCCGGCGCGTGACGGGCTACTTCGCCACCAAGGACTACTCCTACCGCTCCAAACAGGTCGCCGGCGATGGCTGGGTGCTGATCGGCGACGCCTTCGGCTTTTTGGACCCGCTCTATTCCTCGGGCGTGCTCCTGGCTTTGAAATCGGGTGAATTGGCCGCGGACGCGATCGTGGAAGGACTCGGCCGCGGCGATGTGTCCGCCGCCCAGCTGGGCAAGTGGGGGCCGATGTTCAACCAGGGCGTCGATCGCATGCGCCGCCTGGTCTGCGAGTATTACGACGGCTTTAGTTTCGGCAACTTTGTCCGAAAGTATCCTCATCTCAAAGGGACCGTAACGGATCTTTTGATCGGCGACCTCTTCACCGATCGCGTCGATGCGGTCTGGGGGCCCATGGAATCGCTGTACCCGCCGGGCAAGACCCCCATCCCGATGTGGAGCGCCGGGGCGCCTCCGGAGATTGCCCAGAACAAGATGAATGAGTTAATCCTTCCCAGTGGACCGAAACCGTGAGCCGGACCGCGGCGCGTTTCTTCCTCATCAAGGGAGCCGGCGAGCTTGCTGAGCGCCCTCCGGTCGGCTACGATTGGGCCGCCTTGACTGCCTCTTTAGGAGACGCACCATGCTGAGACGCCGGTTCCTTAAGCGCGTTCTACAGGCCGCCGCCGCGGTTTCGGCTAGCGCCGGTTCCACTCAGCGGGTTCTGGGGGCCAACGAACGGGTGCAGGTCGGCTTCATTGGTTGTGGCGGGCGCGGAATGACCGTGGCCCGGCTCATGCGGCAAGTACCACAGGTCGCTTTCGTTGCGGTATGCGATGTCTACGAGCCACATGCCGCCCGAGCCAAGGCCTGGGCTGGAGCCGGCTGCCGCTCGTATCGTGATTGTCGCCAATTACTCGACCAAAAGGATGTGGATGCCGTCCTGATCGCAACCCCGGATCACTGGCATGCCATCCCGACGGTGCTCGCCTGCCAAGCGGGGAAGGATGTCTACGTCGAGAAACCGCTGGCGCACAACATCCGAGAGGGGCGTGCCATGGTGGCAGCGGCCCGCAAGTACAACCGGATCGTGCAGACGGGTACCCAGCACCGTTCCGCCCCCCACTATCGCGAAGTCGAGCAGATACTCCGAAGCGGCGAACTGGGGAAGGTACACTTCGTTCGCCTGTGGAATTACATGAATCAGTTTCCCAACGGAATCGGGCGCGTCCCCGACTCGAATCCTCCGGAGGGGCTGGATTGGGATGCATACCTCGGACCGGCTCCGTTGGTGCCCTTCAACAAAGGCCGTTTCCTTGGAACCTTTCGCTGGTTCTGGGATTACGCCGGCGGTTTCATTACGGACTGGGGGACGCACCGCTTTGACAGCGTGCACCAGGTCATGGGCGTGGATGCCCCCTCGAGCGTGACCGCGGTCGGAGGACGCTACGAGCTGAACGACGGAGCCGAGACACCGGATATCCTCCAGGCGACGTATGAATATCCGGGCTTCATCCTGAGTTATGAAGCCTGCCAACTGAACAGCCATGGATCGGGGGGCCGCACTCCCGGGAAGAATTACTATCGGGCCCGCGGTCTGGACGATCGACCGCATGGGGAAGCGTTCTACGGCACCAATGGGGCTCTGTTCTCCGATCGCCTGGGCTTCGAGGTTTATCCCGAACTCGCACTCGGCGCGCGACCGAGCTCGACCGCTTCGGCTCTGCGCATGAAGCGCAAGGAAGCTACGGCCCAGGACACGACGGACCTGCACGTCCAAAACTTCATCGAGTCGGTGCGCTCGCGCAAGAAGCCGGCGGCCGAAGTGGAAATCGGGCATCGCTCCACCATCGCGGCGCACCTCGGGAACATTGCCTATCGAACTGGCCGGAAAATCCGCTGGGATGCGACGCGTGAGGAAATCCTCGACGATCCCAAGGCATCCGAATTACTTGGTCGCAAGGCACGTCAGCCCTGGGACCTGATCTAATGGACCAGGGGCTGGCGGACGTCCACGCGATCGATTATCATCGCTGCCGGTCGGAGTGGGAGGTGTCGTTCCCACAGAACACCAGGCAGCACAGCCGACCACCCGAACAACCCGCGTGCTGCCGCTTTCCTTCAGGATCTTCCCATGCCAACTCTTCTGCTCCCCCCAATGCTGTCGCGAAGCCTGCTTGTGTTCACCGTCCTGGCGACGCTGACCACCAGCACTTCGGCCGCCGACCCGCAGCCGCCTGCCGGGTTTACGGCCCTGTTCAATGGCCGGGACCTTGCTGGCTGGCACGGCATGCCGCATTTCGACCCGTACAAGCTGGCGGCGATGTCCGAGGCGGAACGCAAGGCCCAAGTCGGGAACTGGACCGAGGACGCCAAGAAACACTGGACCGTCGCGGACGGCGAGTTGGTTAACGACGGCCACGGGGCCTACCTAACCACCGATCAGGAGTTCAGCGACATCGAGTTGCTGATCGAATACAAAACGGTTCCCAAGGCCGACAGCGGCATCTACCTGCGTGCCACGCCGCAGGTGCAGATCTGGGACTACACGAAGGAAGGCGGCAAGTGGGACCGCGGGGCCGACAAGGGCAGTGGCGGCCTGTTCAATAATAGTCCCGGAGCGCCGGGCAGGGATCCGCTCGTGCTCGCGGACAAGCCCTTTGGCGAGTGGAACGCGTTCCGCATCCTCCAAGTCGGCGAACGGACGACCGTCTATTTGAATGGCAAGCTCGTGGTCGATCACGCCCGCCTCGAGAATTTCTGGAATCGCAAACAAGCGCTCTTGAAAAAAGGGCCGATCCAGCTCCAAACCCACGGCGGCGAGATCCGCTGGCGGAACATGTACGTCCGCGCCATTCCAGCCACGGAAGCCAATGCGATCTTGCGCCAACACGGTTCGGCCGGCTTCGTGGACGTTTTCAACGGCAAGGATTTCACCGGCTGGACGGGTGCTGTGAACAACTATGAGGTCAAAGATGGGGCTATCGTCTGCCAACCCAAGAAGGGCGGCGCCGTCTACACACGCGAGGAATACGCCGACTTCGTCGCCCGAGTAGAGTACCAGCTTCCGCCAGCGGGTAACAATGGGCTGGCGATCCGCTACCCGGGCCAGGGAGACGGCGCCTATTCGGGGATGTGTGAGGTCCAGATCCTGGACGACGAGTCCCCCAAGTACGCCAAGCTCGACCCGCGGCAGTACAACGGGTCCGCCTATGGCATGGTGCCGGTGCAGCGCGGCTATCTGCGACCGGTAGGCGAGTGGAACTTCATCGAGGTGACGGTGCGTGGACCTACCATATGGGTGGAATTAAATGGGACGCGCGTCCTCGACGCCGACCTGAGCAAAGTGACCGAGTTCATGGCCAAGCACCCTCATCCAGGCAAGGATCGGCCCTCCGGCCACTTCGGCTTTTTGGGGCACAACGACCCGGTCGCGTTCCGCCACGTACAGCTCAAACGGTTAGACTCGAAGTAACTGCTAATCCTAATGGAGCCAACCAATGACGACTTCACGCATAACCCGTCGTGCTGCACTGAAACGAGTGGTGGCAGCGGGACTGACTGCTCCCGCGGTGCTTCGGGCCCACGCTGCCGCCCCGAGCGAAACCGTCTACCACGCGAGCTTTGGGGCCTCCGGCCAAGCGCGGGCCGACATCAATGCCTTGACGCGCAGCAAATTCATCAAGCTGGTGGCCGTGGCCGACGTCGACCTGAGCCGGACCGCCGGGATTCAGAAGGCGTTCCCCGATGTGCATATCTACCAGGACTGGCGCGAGCTCCTTGACAAGGAGAAGAACCTGAACTCGGTCAATGTCTCCACTCCGGACCACATGCACGGCTCGATCACGATGCGGGCGCTCCAGCGAGGACTGCACGTCTACACGCAGAAACCGTTGACCCAGACCATCTATGAGGCGCGTCAACTCACTCGGGTAGCCCGCGAGAAAAAGCTGGTCACGCAGATGGGCATCCAGATCCATTCGCACGAGGTCCACAAGACCGTCGTCGCGACCATCCAGGGCGGTGCGATCGGCAGAGTGCGAGAGGTGCACAGCTGGAGTGGCAAGCACTGGGGCGACCGGAACCCTCGGCCAGATCGTAAGGATACGGTACCGGCGAGTCTGAACTGGGATTTCTGGTTGGGCGTGGCGGCTGAGCGGCCTTTTCTCGCTGGTTACTACCACCCGGGCGAATGGCGGAAACGGCTCGACTTCGGCACGGGCACCTTCGGCGACATGGGTTGCCATATTCTCGACCCGGTCTTCGCGTCGCTGGAGCTGACGGCTCCAAAATCGCTGCGCTCCGAAGGTGGCTCACCAGGTGCCGATAGCTGGGGACTGGACTCCCAGGTGCGCTACGTCTTCCCTGGTACGCGCTACACGACCGAAGCTCTCGTTTTGCACTGGTACGACGGCGACCGGCGGCCGCCGGCCGAGATCAAGGCACAGATCGACGGTCGGCGCCTGCAAGATCAGGGGTCGATTTACCTCGGTACGAGCGGTGTACTGTATTCCCCCTACATCGCCGCTCCCGTGCTGCTCCCCGCCGAGAAGTTCCGGGACTACAAGGTGCCGAAGCCTGCTGCGGACGATCACTATCTCCAATTTGTCGAGGCGTGCCGCGCCAACGGGAAGACGTCGACGCCGTTCGACTACGCAGGCCCTCTAACAGAGTCGGTGCTCCTGGGTTGCCTGGCGACGCGGTTTCCCAAGACGACGCTGGAATGGGACGCGGAGGGGCTGAAAGTGAGCAACCTCAGCGAAGCAACCCAATTCGTCCGCCGCCGGTACCGCACCGGTTGGGAGGTGGAAGGCTTGTGAGCGCCGGGGCGACGCTCGAAGACAGCTAGCGCTGACTGCCCCTGTGCATGGTCAACGGGGAATAGTTGTCATGAACCAGCAAGAACTATTGCAACGGGCCGAACGCTACCTCCCCGGCGCCTGCCTGGGCATGATGCACCTCCCGCCGGACCTGCGCATGGTCATGGTTCGGGGTCAGGGGAGCAAGGTCTACGATGCCTCCGGCAGGGAATACGTCGACTACATGCTGGGCAGTGGCCCTCTGCTCTTGGGCCATGGCCGGCCTGAGGTAGTGGAAGCGGTCCAGCGCCAGGTAGCAGCTGGCTCGACTTTCTTCGCTCTCAATGAGCCTGCCATTCGACTGGCGGAGGTGTTGGCCGAAGCGGCCCCTTGTCGTGGAGCCGTGCGGTTCCAGACCACGGGCAGCGAGGCCACTTTCTCCGCCGTGCGCCTGGCCCGCGCGGCCACGGGTCGGGATAAGGTGCTCAAGTTCGAGGGCGGTTGGCACGGCGGCCACGACATCGGCCAACTCTCCGGGGCGCCGGCAGACCCACCTTCCTTTCCGGAGGCTGTTCCCGACTGCGATGGGATTCCCCGCGCCGTGAAGCAAGACGTGCTGGTAGCTCCGTTCAACGACTTGGCGACTACGACGACGCTGATCGAGCAGCACCGCCAAGAGTTGGCGGCCGTCTTGGTCGAGCCGTTGCAGCGGGCTCTGAAACCCGAGCCGGGTTTCCTGGAGGGCTTGCAGTCGGTCACGCGCAAGTTGGGCATTGTGCTGATTTTTGATGAGATCGTCACCGGCTTTCGACTCGCCTGGGGAGGAGCCCAAGAGCACTATGGCGTCGTGCCCGACCTGGCCTGCTACGGCAAGGTGATCGGCGGGGGGTATCCACTCTCCGCGGTCGTGGGCCAGCAGAGGTTCATGCAGCTGGCCGACCCACGTCAGAAGGGGCGCGGCAGCTACTGTTTTCTGAGCGGCACACTGACGGGCAATCCAGTG
>JBGQLF010000612.1:0-6587 GCA_041499985.1 Gemmataceae bacterium | reverse complement strand
CTCGACGCGCTTGCACGAGCGGGTGGCCCTGCGCTTCTGCTTCGTCAACTGGCGCACCACAGCCGCCGATGTCGAAGCGATTGTGCAACTGGTGCAGGAGTGTGGCGATCGGCTATGGGTTGAGGAACGGAGATCAAAGACCGGAGGAATTGCACACTAGGCCTGTTACGCAAACTGGGCAGCCGCAAGGCCTCCCGGCGCTTCCCGGCCCTGAGTGTAGCGACGTCGCATGCGGTTTCAAACAGTTCGCGCAGCAGGTGTGGCTACTTCCACATACTCGCACAGGCTAGTCGGCTCCGGGATGGGCAGGCCATCCTCGCGCATCCCTTCCATGTGAACAACCAAGGCTTCTGCAAAACGGTGGCGCACCTTCTCCAATGTCCGCCCCGTAGCGATGCAACCGGGTACATCGGGCGCATGTGCCGCATAGCCTGTTGCCGTCTTCGCAATGATCACCGCGTAACGTTTCATTTGATCCTCGGAAGTTGGGCCTGGTCCCAAATGCTCTTCAGGGTGCCTGGATCGACATCATCGTTCATGCTTCCGGACACCGTGGCCCGTCCCGGCTTGACCGGGTGCTTGAATTGCCGGTGTCCGCCCTTGGACGGGATCTGATACCAACCGTCCACTCTTAGCCGCTTGATCACGTCGCGAACCTTCACGGGTGAGTCTCCTGGCTTCCTCGCTGCTCTCGGAACAGCGGCGAATGCCAGATCCCCAGGTGGTCGAGCCAGTAGCGCCCGAGCACGCCGAGCGTTTCCATGCCATATTTGACACTGCGCTGGAAGCTAATACTGCTGGCCTCTTCGAAATAGCGCACCGGCACCGGAATGTCGCCGAGGCGGAAACCCGAGTGCACCGCTTGCACCAGGAGCTGGGTATCGAAGACGAAATCGTCCGCGTTACGCTCGAAGGGGATGCGCTCCAGAACCTCGCGCCGGTAGACACGAAAGCCGCTGTGGAAATCGCCGAGATTCTGACCCAGCGCGAGGTTTTCCACGGCCGTCAGAACACGGTTGCTGATGTACTTGTAGAGCGGCATGCCGCCGGCCAGTGCTTCCTGACGCGTGCGAATCCGGCTACCCAACACGATGTCGCAGATACCCAGCTCGATAAAGCTGATAGCGTGGGGGATGACCCGGCTGTCGTACTGATAGTCGGGGTGAATCATGACGATGATGTCGGCCCCGTGCTCCAGGGCGTGGCGGTAGCACGTCTTCTGGTTTCCGCCGTAGCCACGGTTCTTCGGGTGCTCGATGACGGTCAGCCCAATCTCGCGGGCAACCTGGACCGTGCGGTCCCGGCTGCCGTCGTCGACGAGGATGACCTCATCCACCGAGCCGACTGGCACATCGGCGAGCGTGGCGGCTAGCGTGCTCTCGGCGTTATAGGCCGGCATGACCGCGATCACTTTGTACGATCGGGGGATCGGCCGACCCGACTCCGGCCGAAGGATGCGCTCGACCCGAAAGATCTCGTGGGGCGGGTGCAGATGCAGTCGCTTGAGCCCAGGCATGGCTAGGAGTTCTCGATCTCTTGGGGATGGCCCTCTCTACCAAAGTAATCCTTGCACTGCCCAGTGGCACCCCCAAACTGAAGGGAAATTGCAATTTACAATTTCCCCTCGAGCGCTTACGTCAGCCCCGTGCCCGCGCTCAGCCCGCCCTCAGCGCGGCGCTCAACCGCGACCGCATCCATTGGGTTGGCGGGCGCACTGCGGTTTTCCACGGCCAGCGAACCCGGCACGAGCTGCGGACCGGTGCTCTGCTGCTCAAGGATGTGGCGCAGCTCGGCGCCATCGATCACTTCTTTCTCGATCAGGCGCTGGGCGACGGCTTCCAGGGCCTCGCGCCGCGATTGCAAGATGGCCCGCACCTCTTCGGTGGCGTCGTCAATGATCTTGCGCACCTCCATGTCGATCTCGCGCGCGGTTTGCTCACTATGATCGCGTTCATTGTCGCCAAAGGACGCGCCGGCCAGGAACGCCGGGCCCCCTTGCTCGCGGAAGTAGATGCGTCCCATGCGGCTCATGCCGAATTCCTTGACCATGCTGCGAGCGATCCGGCTGCACTTCTCCAGGTCGCTGGTGGCGCCGTTGGAAACTTCGCGGAAGATCAGCTCCTCGGCGATGGTCCCGCCCAGGGCCACCTTGATCTGGCTCTCCAACTCGGACTGCGTCATCAGATAACGATCGTCTTCGGGCCGGCTGAGCACGTAGCCCAGGGCGCCGACGCCGCGCGGGATGATCGAGACCTTGTGCACCGGATGGGTGTTGGGCAGAGCGCAAGCCACCAGGGCATGGCCTGCCTCGTGATAGGCAACGCGCTGCTTCTCCTCGTCCTGCATGATTCGGCTCTTGCGTTCGAGGCCCACGGTGCCGCGCTCGATGGCTTCATCGAATTCAGCCATGTTCACCGTGACCTTGTTGCTGCGCGCCGCCATCAGGGCCGCTTCGTTGACCAGGTTAGCCAGATCGGCACCAACCGAGCCTGGCGTCAAGCTGGCCACGTGCCGCAAATCCACATCAGGCCCCAGGATCACATGGCGGGTGTGGACCTTCAGGATCGCCTCCCGGCCGAGGATGTCGGGACGATCGACCACGACCGTGCGATCGAAGCGTCCCGGACGCAGCAGAGCCGGGTCAAGCGTTTCGGGACGGTTCGTCGCCGCCATGAGGATGACGCCGCGGTTGGACTCGAAACCATCCATCTCGACCAGCAGCTGGTTGAGCGTCTGCTCGCGTTCGTCATGACCGCCGATGGCACTGCCGCCACGCGTCTTTCCCAGGGCATCGAGCTCGTCGATGAAAATAATACACGGTGCGCGATTCTCCGCTTGCGCGAACAGATCGCGCACGCGCGTAGCGCCGACACCGACGAACATCTCCACGAAGTCGGAGCCGCTCAGGCTGAAGAACGGGGCCTCCGCTTCTCCGGCAACGGCCTTGGCCAACAGGGTCTTGCCGGTGCCCGGAGGGCCAACCAGGAGCACTCCCTTGGGAATGCGCCCGCCCAGAGCTTGATATTTCTGCGGCGTCTTGAGGAAATCGACGACCTCGCGCAGCTCGGCGACGGCTTCCTCGATGCCAGCCACATCCTGGAAGGTAATCTGGAGGTCTTTCTGGGCATAGAGCTTGTGCCGGCTGCGGCCGAAGGTCAGCGGCGAACTGCCTCCCGACAGCCAGCGGACCACCATGAACGCGGCCACGCCGAAGGCCAGCAACAGAATGAACGAGAACATCACCGACGAGATGCTCTTGAGAGCGGACTCTTCTTCCTCTCCCTGGTAGCCGGCGCCGATTTTGGCATCGAGGCGTTCCTGCAAGTCGGCATCCATCTCCAGACCGAGGCGGGGTGTGCGGAACGTAACGTGGTTGAGGAAGTAGCCATTCTGCTCGCCGTCGGAGAGGGGATCGCGCGTGACGATCTCGCCGCGGATTTCGGTACGGCCGACTTTGACGCGCTGGAAAGAGGCTCCAGGAGCCTGCAAGACTTGCTTCAGCTCGCCGTATTTGAGGGGAATGGCCAGGGGTTCGCGGTTGACGACAAACCAGGAGACCCCGAAGACCGCTAGCGTGATCAGCAGGAGCCAGGGGCTATTGGTCAGCCAGGGACGCCCGCGATCTTTGCCTCTTTTTTGCACTGATCCTTCTCCGTTGTGCACTCCAGGATGCGACGAGAAAGAGGCGGCACCGCCTTCCCTCTCCGATCAGAGTCCATTTAACTCTACGGCCGTGAGGGCAGGCGGTCAACAGATTCGGCGCATTGAGGCGGCGGAAAAACTAGGGCTGTGCTCGTGCTGGAGTCCGGCGCCGGCCCGTTCTCGACAGCCCCCACGCGGTTCGTGAGTTGCTGGAAGCAGAGCCTGGGCGCCTGGCTCTGAGTTCAGTAATCTTGGCATTCCAGCCGCGACCGGCAGCGGTCCGAATCTGCCCTTGATTTGGATTTTTCGACCCGGCTACCATAGCTCCTCAGACCCGGAAGCGTTGTGTTGGGTTGTCACCCCGGGTCTTCACAACCCATTCTGACGGTCAGACTGCGCCGGGAACGACCCGCGGAGCACCATCCATGCCTGATCCTCTTGTGCCCGAGTCGGCTCGCGCTGCCCGGCTGTCCCTCTCTTCTCCGGAAGCGGTTCCCGTTTCGCCCCGGGGACCAGAAACGGCTCCTCCCGCCGACGGACTGCCCAGGGAGCTGGGGCTGGACGACCTGCGCCGGACGGCCCAGACGTCGGTCTCCTGGCTGTGGCAGGGGTATCTCGCCCCAGGCAGCGTCACCCTGCTCACCAGCCAATGGAAATCGGGCAAGACGACGTTGGTCGCCGTCCTGCTGGCCCGGCTCAAGACGGGCGGCGAGTTGGCGGGCCGGCCGCTGGCGGCGGGCAACGCCGTGGTCGTTTCGGAGGAAAGTCCGCAGCAGTGGGAACGGCGCAGCCGCAAGCTGGACTTCGGCGCGCACACGCGCGCTGGTTCTGCCGGCCGTTTCGGGGTAAGCCGCGCATGGACCAGTGGCTCGCCCTGCTTGAGCAGCTGGTGGAGCTGCGGCGGCGGCGCGGGATGGCGCTGGTCGTGATCGACCCGTTGGCCTTCTTCTTGCCGGGTCGCGACGAGAGCAACGCCGGCTCCATGCTGGAAGCGCTCGCGCCGCTGCAACGACTCACGAGCCTGGGCGTGAGCGTGTTGCTCTTGCACCACCCGGCCAAGAAGGTGAGCAGAGCGGGCATGGCGGCCCGGGGCAGTGGCGCCCTGTCCGGCTTCGTCGATATCCTGATCGAAATGGACTGGTACCAGCGCGGGGTCGACGACGACCGCCGCCGGCGCCTGCGGGCCTACTCGCGTTATGAGGAGACACCCCGGCAACTGGTGATCGAGCTGAATCCGGAGGGCACCGATTACCGCGCGCTGGGCGATCTGCCCGCGGAAGAGTTCAGCGCGAGCTGGCAGTGGCTGCGCCTGGTCCTGGAAGACGCCAACGGCAAATTGACGCGCCGGGAGATCCTGGCCGAGTGGCCGGAGGATTTCGAGAAACCGAACCCGGCGACGGTGTGGGACTGGCTGCAAAAGGCAATGGCGCAGGGGTTGGTATGCCAGGAGGGCACGGGTCGGAAGAACGCCCCGTATCGTTACTGGATCCCCGGCCGGGAGAAAACGTGGCACTACGGACCGGCCTGCCTGAAGAAGTTTCCGGAGCTGCAAGCGATCGCGCGGTTCCGCGACGAACTGCTCCGTGGTCTGGAGGAGGGAGTCGGCGGGGCACCCGGGATGCCGGGATCTCCGGGTTAAGCAAGCAGGAACCACAGCGGCACCGGGAACACAGACGGACGACCTACAGAGAAGGGAAGAAAGGAGAGAGAGGGAACAGAGTCCACTCGAAGCAATCGTCTTCTCAGTAGACCATTCCTGTGGATCCTCGGTGGCTCGGTCGAACGCCAAGGGCGGACATGAATCTTCTTCGAGTTCATAAAGATGCATGTTTTCGATCGGATTCTCCCAGCTTCTCCTCGTCGTTGCCCAAGACGATCGACAGTTTTACCATCCAGCGTGCGCAAGGAGGAGGACGGCGAGGTGGCGGCGCGGCGCATTCCGATCCGCGTGACCCGGAGAAGGGACAGTTGAACGGTGTGTTTCTGAACAGCGTGGCACTTAAGCAAGACGCCAGCGCGCCCGCGATAAGAACACTCACGGTAGCCTGGCTCGGGCGGCTGGCTCACTTCTTAGTCGCCGGGGCCGCTTGCAGCAGCGTTTCGGCTTCTCGCAGGAAGGCGGCGTACTCCGGGCTGCTGGCCCAGCTGGTCCACCGGGGCTTCGCCAGTGCCTCCCGCAACCGGGCCAGCGTTGCTTGTGTTTCCTCCTTGCGACCGAGCTGATGCTGGGCCCTCGCCAGCCATTGCAGACGGGCGGGATGGGGTCCATCCGCTGTGACATTGAGCGTCAGGGAACGGGCCAACGTCTCCACGGCGGCTGGATACTGGCCCAGGCGATACTGGGCCACGCCGAGGGTTTTGACATGGCCACCATTCTCCGGCTCCAGTCGGCAGGCTTCCTCCGCTTGCAGCAGGGCCTGGCGATAGGCCTCGGTCGAGGCGTCTGGCTGGAGGACCACGGCCGAACTCGCCTGGTTCAGTGCCCTTGAGTCCTGACGATACTGCTCGGCCAAGGTGAGCGCCGCTTGCCGTAGCACGTCGCTCAAGCTGGAATCGCCGTGAAGCGACTGGATCACATCGGTCCGGCGCACGCGGGTAGCGAAGAGGTACTCGACCCAGTCGAACGCCCGCTCGTGCAGATCACGCTGGCGCAGAATCTCCAGGGGAGGGCAGACCGTCTCCCAGAGCTTCACCGTCCGATCAGCGTTGGCGGAGGCGAGGCGGTGGCCATCGGGACTGAAGGCTACGCCGTAGACCCCGCTGGTATGCCCCTTGAGCTCCATGAGTTCCTGGCTCGTGGTCGTGGTAGCTTCTCCAAAACCCTGTTTTTGGCGCAGCTGATCGTCGGTTGAGTGTATAGACTGGGAAGCATGAAGCTGGAGCTTCCCGAAATCCGGCCGGAAGAGCGGACGCCGTTGGTTGAGGCGTTGCTGGAGATCCTTCGG
>JBGQLF010000611.1:0-6593 GCA_041499985.1 Gemmataceae bacterium | reverse complement strand
CTTTGATGTCCAGGATCGACAGCTTGTCGTCGAGGCGATCCTTATCGTTGAAGGGGTTGAGCAATTCCAGCTCCGCGACGCGCTGGCGAGCAAGCGGCTGGAGCACGGCGTTGAGCAAGTGGATCGACAAGGCCCGATTTGATTCGCGGCCGAAGAGCCGCTTGAAGACGTAATCGACCTTGGGATCGATCCCCGGCACCATGATCGCTCCTCCTGGACTCGCCGGCAACGCGGCAACACGGGCGCCACATCATCCCGTGCTCTTCTGGGGTGAGGCAAGGGCAAAATCGCCGCGCTTGCGTTCGCCACTGGAACAGGGATTGAAAAAACTCTTTTCCGGCTGCCAACGCGGGCTATACTGGGCGTCAATCTTTCCAGCCGCTCCCAGCGGCCTCTAACTTCGGTAGCGAGCACAGTGCCTTTGGCGTGGTGTAGGCATGGCCGGAATGTCTGTTCACACAACCCGACTCCACCAGTGCAGGGAAAACTGCCAGGTGGCTCCGGCGTCTAACTGAGGATCACCAAGCTCATGTCGACCGCAGGGCACATCAGCGAATTGTTGCTCCAGTGGGAGGAAGCACGCGAGCGGGGTCAGGACCTTTCGGCCGAGGAGCTGTGCCGCGACTGCCCCGAACATCTCGACGAAGTCCGGCGGCGGCTTGAGGCCTTGCGGGCGGTAAACCAGCTGCTTTCGAGTGCTCCTGGCGAGGCCGGCATGGACCCTCCTAACCGAACCGGCCCGTGGCAAGCAGCCGCCTCGGCAGTTCCTCCCGCAGAAGCCGTCTCGTTCGAGCAACCGCAGCGGATCGGTCGCTACCGGGTCGAAAAACTCTTGGGCGAAGGCGGCTTTGGGCAGGTCTTCCTGGCCCAGGATGAGCAGTTGCAGCGCCGGGTGGCCATCAAAGTGCCGCACCGCAGGCTGGTACGCCGACCCGAAGATGCCGCCGTCTACCTGACGGAAGCCCGCACCGTGGCCAACCTCGATCACCCGCATATCGTCCCGGTCCACGATGTCGGCAGCACCGAGGACTACCCTTGTTTCATCGTGTCGAAATACATCGCGGGCAACACTCTGGCCCAGCAGATCCAGGAGGACCGGCCTGCTGCCCGGGCCGCGGCGGAACTCGTGGCCACTGTGGCCAAGGCGCTGCACTACGCGCATCGGCAGGGACTGGTGCATCGGGACATCAAGCCGGGCAATATCCTGCTCGACACCAGGGGGGAGCCTTTCGTCGCGGATTTCGGCCTGGCGCTCCGAGAGGAGAATATCGGCAAAGGCCCGAAGTATGCCGGCACACCCGCCTACATGAGTCCCGAACAAGCCCGTGGCGAGGGACATCGGGTCGACGGCCGCTCGGACATCTTTAGCCTCGGCGTGGTCTTCTACGAGCTGCTGACCGGACGGCAGCCCTTTCGGGCCGACACCCGGGTCGAATTGCTGGAGCAGATCACGACCTTGGAGCCCCGGCCGCCCCGCCAGTACGACGATAGCATCGCGAAAGAACTGGAACGGATCTGCTTCAAAGCCTTGGCGAAGCGCGCCGTCGATCGCTATTCCACGGCCAAGGACCTGGCTGAGGACCTGCGGCGTTTCTTGGCCGAGCAGGCTGTCAACCAGCCGGCCGCTCCGCCTGGCAAGGACGTAGGCTCCCCCGTGGCCAGTCCGGTCGTGCAGTCTGACCCTCCTTCGATGGCAGCCGGGTCCTCTCGGATGCCCTCGACCACACCCCGGACTCCAATCTCGGACAGCCAGCCCCTGAAGATTGTGCCGAAAGGCTTGCGCTCGTTTGATGCTCAGGATGCCGACTTCTTCCTGGAGCTGCTGCCCGGCCCTCGGGATCGGGAGGGCCTGCCGGACAGCATTCGTTTCTGGAAAAGCCGGATCGAGGAAACCGACCGGGACAACACCTTCTCGGTCGGACTGATTTATGGGCCTTCTGGCTGCGGCAAGTCCTCGCTGGTCAAAGCGGGCCTCTTGCCCCGACTTGCCGAGCAGGTCCTCGCGGTGTACGTCGAGGCAACGGCGAGCGAAACGGCACCCGGCTGCTCCACGGTCTACGCAAGCGCTGCCCGGCGTTGCCGGAGAACCTCAGCCTGAAAGAGACGTTATCGGCTCTACGGCGGGGACATGGTGCCCGGGCGGGTAAGAAAGTGTTGATCGTTCTGGACCAGTTCGAGCAGTGGCTGCATGCCAAGCGCGAGGAGCAACACACGGAGCTGGTGCAAGCTCTGCGGCAATGCGATGGGGGGCGCGTCCAGTGCCTTGTCCTGGTGCGGGATGACTTCTGGCTGGCCGCGACACGGTTTCTGAGCGAGTTGGAGATCAATCTGGTACAAGGTCAAAACACGGCACTTGCAGACCTGTTCGACCTGGACCACGCCAAGAAGGTGTTGGCGGGTTTTGGGCGTGCCTTTGGCAAACTCCCCGAAAACTCCGCGGCCACGAGCAAAGAGCACAAGGAGTTCCTGAACCAAGCCGTGTCTGGGTTGGCCCAGGAAAATAGGATTATTTGCGTCCGCTTGGCCTTGTTTGCCGAGATGCTCAAAGGCAGGCCGTGGACTCCCGCCACCTTGAAAGCCGTGGGTGGCACCGAGGGCGTCGGGGTCACGTTCCTGGAAGAAACCTTTTCCTCGCCAACGGCGAACCCCAGGCACCGGCTGCACCAGAAAGCCGCCCGGGCCGTCTTGAGAGCGTTGTTGCCGGAATCGGGAACCGACATCAAGGGCCACATGCGGTCCTATGCCGAGTTGCTGGAAGCGTCCGGCTATGCCGGTCATCCCAAGGACTTCGAGGACTTGCTCCGCATCCTCGACAGTGAGATCCGGCTGATCACGCCGACGGATCCCGAAGGCAATCAAGGGGCTGAGGATATCCGTTCGCAGGTCCATCCCGGTCAGAAGTATTACCAATTGACGCACGACTATCTGGTTCCCTCCCTGCGGGACTGGCTGACCCGCAAACAGAAAGAAACCCGGCGCGGACGGGCCGAGCTTCGGCTGGCGGAGCGGGCGGCGTCGTGGAATGCCAAACCGGAGAATCGTCATCTGCCGGCCTGGTGGGAGTGGGCCAACATCCATCTGTTCACCCGCCGGCGCGAGTGGACGCCGCCCCAGCGAAAGATGATGCGCCAGGCCGGCCGCTATCACGGCTGGCATGGCCTGGCCTTGGCCCTGCTGCTGACCGTGGCGACCGTCGTGGGGCTCGACATCCAGCGCCGGGTCGTGGCGGACCGTAACCAGCATGTGGCGACGGGCTTGGTGGCCCGCTTGTGCGATGCGGAGGTCAGCCAGGTACCGGCCATTATCAGCGAGCTGGGGCCCTACCGTACCTGGGCCGATCCGCAGCTGATCGCACGTCTGGAGGACGCCCAGTGCTCGCCCAAGAAGCGATTGCACCTCCAGCTGGCGCTCTTGCCCGTGGATGCCGAGCAGGCCCAACCTCTCCAGGAAGCGTTGCTGCGCTCCGGGACGCCCCCTGCGGAAGTGCTGGTCCTCCGCGAAGCTCTCCGGCCGCATCAGGAGCAGCTCGTCCGCTCGCTCTGGGAGCGGCTGGAGGATGGCCGGGAGAATCCCGAGCGGCGCTTCCGGGCAGGCTGTGCCCTGGCCTTGTATGACCCGGAGAGCCCACGCTGGCATGGAGCAGCTCCTGTCGTTGTGAACCAGTTGGTGGCACAGAACCCCTTCTTCCTGGGCGGATGGAGCGAGGCGCTGCGACCCGTACGCCGCCAGTTGCTGGAGCCACTCAGCCGAGTATTTCGGGACCAGGCCAAGCCTACCGAGCGCAGCGTGGCGACGAACCTCCTGGCCGACTATGCTGCCGACCACCCCCCAACGCTCGCCGAGTTGATCAAGGACGCGGACCCCAAGCAGTACGCGCTGCTGTGGCCCCGGCTGGAGAAACATCGGGAGCGGGCCATTGACCTGATGAAGCAGGAACTGACCAAGACAGCCGCGATGGAAGCAAGCGAAGAGGCCAAGGACAGCCTGGCGAAGCGCCAGGCCCAGGCCGCGGTCGTCCTGCTCCAGCTGGGGCAGGAGGATTCCGTCTGGCCGCTCCTGCAACACAGCCCGGACCCGCGGCGGCGAACTTACCTGATCCATTCCCTGAGTCCGCTCGGCACGGATGCGATGCTCCTTGTCAAGCGCCTGGAGGCAGAGGCCGACGTGTCGTCACGGCGGGCCTTGATCCGGTCCTTGGGAGAGTTCTCGGCGGCTCAGCTGCCCGAAGAGGTGCGCGAGCCCCTGGTGGAGCGCTTGGTGCGCTGGTACCGCGACGATCCGGATCCCGGTATCCACGGAGCGATCGACTGGCTCTTGCGGCACGGCAAAGAAGGCGACACCGCGCGGGCGCTGGACTGGGGCCAGGCCGAGGCGCTGAGGCGGATCGACCAGGAGCGGACCGGCCGGCCACCGGAGGGGCGGCGTTGGTCACTCAACACCCAGGGACAGACCTTTGCCCTCTTCCCGGGACCTGTCGAGTTCCTGATGGGCTCGCCAGAGAGCGAACCCAGTAGGTGGGATAACGAAACGCTGCACTGCCGCCGCATCGATCGGAGTTTTTCCGTGGCCAGCAAGCCGGTGACGATTCGGCAGTTCCAACTCTTCCTCAAGGCTCACCCGGAGGTGCGCCACAACTACGCCAAGCAATACAGCCCGGACCCCGATGAACCGATCGTAGGAGTGACGTGGTACGAGGCCGCTCAGTACTGTCGCTGGCTGAGCGAGCAGGAAGGGATACCTGAGGAGCAGATGTGCTACCCAGCAGTAGCCGTGATTGAGAAGAGCAAGGATGGCCAGACCCCGCTGAAGTTGCCGACGGATTACCTGAGCCGCATAGGCTATCGGCTCCCGAGCGAGGCGGAGTGGGAGTGCGCTTGCCGGGCAGGAGCCCAGACAAGCCGGTACTACGGGGCGGCTGATGAGTTACTCGGCGCCTATGCTTGGTATCTGGGGAACGCCAAGGATCGGGCCTGGCCGGTGGGTCAGAAGCGACCCAACGACTTTGGCCTATTCGACATGCACGGGAACGTCTGGCAGTGGTGTCACGAGAGCGCCTGGCTGGGCCAGTCTAGCCCGTCGGACCAACCCATAAAAGATACAGAAGATATACGATATATTGATGACAAACTAAGACTTCCCTTGCGGGGCGGCGCGTTCCTCATTCATTCGTCGAACGTGCGTTCGGCCTACCGCCGCAACTATCGGCCGACGGACCGCAACAGCAATGTCGGCCTTCGTCCAGCGAGGACTTACCGTTGATCCCGCTTGCTGCCCCGGGTTCCGAAGACTCCACTCGGGGCTTGATTCTCGATTCGGCAGCCAGTCCGTCCCACAGGCGGAGGCATGGATTCCCGGCACACCGCAAGCTTGCGTTAGCCCGTCGGCGGTTCCGCCGGCCCTGCGGTAGCGGGCGGAGCGGCGGGCGGCAGGGCCAGTTCGTGGAGGAAGACCACCGGGGTAAGAATGCGCAGGCCGGGAAATCGGCCTCGGAAACCAGCACCCTCCGGGTTCTCTCCCAAGAGATCCAGGAGATCGTTGTCCCAGGTGACGAGGTAGGTAGCCCCGGCCGCCAACGCCAGGTTGACAGAACACTCGTCATCCGGGTCTCGCGGGTAAGTGAACTGTTTCGGTACTTCCAGCAAGGAAATGGCCTTGCCGGCCAGGTCCCGCAGGAAGGCCTCGACCCTCTCCGGCGTGAGCGTCTTGAACTTTTTCTGAAGTTGGGGCCGGTGTAGAACCTCGGTAAGCTCGGTCCGGACTTCAGGGCTCGGGAAGGCAGCTCTTGAGACGAAGGAGTGCAAAAGGTGACATTCATCATTTCAATAATGATGAATGTCACCTTTTCCTTCAAGATGGACCAGAAGCTGATTGGCAAGTGACCGTTAGGAAGGCGGCTGAGGAGAGCGGGTCACTTCGGCTTCCAGCTGCTGGGCCAAGCGTTCCAGTTCCTCGAGCGGCAGTGCCAGCAGTTGCGCTGCCGGTGTCTGGGGACGGTGCAGCAGACGCTCAAAGGCGTGGATTTGCCCCACCAGCTGTCCCTCCTTGCGTGCGTCGGCCAGGGCCGAGGAGATGTCCCGCTGCATCTTGAGCCGCGCCTCATACCGTTCCCGTTCCAGGTCGCTTTGCGTTACCATTTGTAATTCTCCCATCGCCCGGTGGATTTCCTCGACCGCATCCAGCGCCCCTGGCAAGGCTTCCGTGTCCAGCCGCTCGCCATGCCGCAAAAAGTATAACCACACATCCAGCGGCGTCGTCAACTCCTCGGCCGACTTCGTGAACTTGGACAACTCCAGGATATGCATCGCCAGATCGTCCGTGAAGAGCAACTGGTGGTCCCGTTCCCGCAATTCGAACACCAAATGGTAGGCCGGCACTTCCGGGAAGAGCGGCGTGTTCACGAAGCAGATGCTGAGCGTGGGCCGCAGCAAGCTATAGTCTTGGCCCTCCTGGAGCTGACTTTGGTGCAGCCGGGCCCAGTAGTACGGCACCCGCTGGCGGAAATAGGGATTGGCCAGCAGTTGCATCTCCACGTTGAACTGCCGCCCGCTCTGGTCGCGCGCTTTGATGTCCAGGATCGACAGCTTGTCGTCGAG
>JBGQLF010000610.1:0-6595 GCA_041499985.1 Gemmataceae bacterium | reverse complement strand
GCCGTCTCCGCGGCGACAAGCGCGGCTCCTTTCCCCTCAAGGGCAGTAACTGGTTTACCTTGCCCGCACCTCTGGACGAAGCGACCTGGCGGCACTACGTCGCGCTCCTTGAGAGCGAGCATCGCGCTTTGCGTGCCGCGGTGGTGGACTTGCCCCAGGCTCAGTTGCACCACACGCCTGCCAGCAGCAAAGTGAGCAACGCCACCTTGATCTATGGCGTCGCCTCTCACGACGTCTATCACGCCGGCCAGATTCAGCTTCTGAAGCGTTTGCAGATCGCCAAGTGACTCAGCCTTCGTTCAGAAAACGTCGTCCTTGCCGAAACCAGTATTAGCAGACAGAGTTAGGCCGGTGGATGCAACCTAAGCGCCGCGAGCCACTGACGGACCCTGAGATGCTGAGGCGAGTTCAAGTCGAGCAGGGCTACCGTGGCGCGGCCAGTCGGAGTGAGAGGCTCAAGGACGACAGGGTTGGATTGGGACCAACGGAAATGATCATCCCAAGCCTGGCTGCGTGGATTGAAGATAGGCACCCGATTGCCTGAGACCACGTCCTGCGCCTCCACGTGCGTCCATTTCTGCGCGTTGCACCTAGGACAGGCACAGGCCAGGTTGTCCAGTTCTGTCTTGCCTCCTAACGCTACGGGAATGATGTGATCGACCGGGAAAGTCGCTACCTGCGACTCCTGGGACAAGGTGCAGTATTCGCAGCGATTGCCCGCTCGCTGCACGACGGCCTCACGCAAGTCTGCCCGAATGAGAGTCACGATTGGCTGGGAAGAAGATGGGGCCAGGTTTCAGCGAGTCGCTTCAAAATTGCTCGTGCGCGCAGCTTCTCCATGGTACGTTCTTCGGCAAACTCGACCAGCGCCATCAGTTCCTCACGTTCTGTCTCGCTGAGCGATTCCTTGCTTTCGGAGAGCGACAACAGCCGTCGGTCCAGCGCGGGAGGAAGTTGGTAGGCAGCGACGTGCTGTAGCGCCCCCGCGCAATCCCGTAGTACGGATTCCAGGGAAGTCCCAACCGAAGCCGTTATCCCATTTGCCATCTGCTCACCTACCAGAGAATCACCCGATAACCCCATTCTAACTGGGTTCCGGCAAACGAGGAAGAGACGACTCGGACTGGGCGCCGCGACCGATCGATCTCCCCCACGGCAATTGCTACCGGCTGTGGGGGAGATCGGGAATCGTCTTCTCAGCTTCCCTCCGGTGCCTCGGCTGCGATCTCGCGATATTGCTCGATCGCCCGCTCAAAAGTCTTCTTGGCTTGCGCACGTTCGGGAGAAGCGATTACCCGCTCGCGCACGCGCCAGAGCTGCTCGATAGTCCCCGCGCACCACAGGGCACTCTTGCGGGACGCCCGGATCGGCTGACCTCCCACGAGCACGTTGACCGGATTGGTGTGCAACTGCGGGAACTGCCGCAGCGCCACCCAGCTGCTGCGCTCGATCGGCACCGTAAAGTCCAGCTCATGGGGCTGGTCATCCGCCGGCACTTCCTGGGACGCGACGGCCACACCATTGACCACCAGTTCCACTTGCCGTGTCTTGCCAGTCGGAGCCCTACCACCATTGGACGTTCCCAAAGGCATCTCGGCGGCAAACGCTACCTTGGCCTTCACGGTCACCGTAGCGGCTTTCTCCAAAGCCACATCCCCATAGCCAGGAGCCTTGCCGTTCACGCGGAACTCCAGGGCGTGGGCATAGCCATCGGAAACATACGACCGTCCCTTGGCGACACCCTCGCACCAGGTGCCGAAATCCACGCGGTCCACTTTCCCCAGTTGCACGTAGACTCGGCCCTGTCCGACCCGGCTACCGCTGATACAGGGAAAATCGGTTTCACCGCTCGCCTTCAAGGGAAAGCCGCAGTTCATGATGTGATACCAGCAGTTCCATTCCGGCACACGCTGGGTGTCCATGGCGCTAATGAAATCGCAGATGCCCTGAGCCACCGTGACGCAGATCTCCTGAGCACCAATGCCGTTCATCTCCGGAATGGCGTGATTCGGCAGGCGGTTGGCCACGCGGGCAATGCTCGCGGACAGCTCCTTCTCCGTGAGTGCACCGTCCTTGTCGGCGTCGATCGCCGTGAACTCCTCGGGCAGCAATCCCTTGGCAGCCTCCTCGGGGCTGAGCTTGCCATCCTTGTTCGTGTCCAATTCCACCAGCAGGCGTTTCGCGGCCGCGGCGGCATCTACATTCAAGCCGCTGGCCGAGTGAGCATATCCGGTCACCGCACCTTGTGCCTTGGCCCAGCGCATCACCGGCGTCGTCCACGTGGGCCAGCCTTTGGTCTTGGTGCCGTCCGAGCCCGGATAGGTCTGGTCGCGCAGGTTCAGCAAACAGACGTGTCCCAGCGCTTGCGAGCCAAAGCCGCTGATCTCCAGATCGTATTTGAGGACAGTAAACGGCTCGCTCAGCTTGTGCGCCTCCGGTTGAAAGAATTGCCGTTGAAAGTCGTAGCATGGCCCCCAAGTCAGGTTGCAGCCCACATTCAAGCCCTCACCCTTGACATGCAGGAACATGTCCTGCGCAAAGACGCCTTCGGTGGGATTGGTGTAGTGGGCACAGCCGGCGGCGTGGATGTGATGATCGCCGCTGTAGAAGCCGTAGTCGTTCGCGTTGATCCAGCGTTCCAGCTGCACGGCGACCTTCGCCTCGCCCTTCTCGGGGACGGTAATCTTGCGCTGGAGCTGCCGATATTCCGGGCCGCGACTGTAGGTCATGCTGAATTCGCCGGGCGGCAGCAGTACCGTGCCGCCGTCGTGGCGGTAAATCTGTTGCTGGAAGAAGAAGTCCGGCGCCAGCCGTTTGGCTTGCGGCGGGTAAATGCGACCCGTCTTGTCGCGGAAAGTGAATCGGGCGGTGCTTGGCCTACCATCGTAATCCTGGATGGACAGCCGGACCTGGATCCCCGGACGCACGTCAAAGAGGATCGGGACCTCGGCGCGGAAACCAAGGTCCTGACTGCCCTGGCCGACATCAAATCCAAGGGTCGCCTCGCGCTTGCCCGCCTCGCTGCTGTACAGGAGGGCGAGGGCGTACTCCACCTTGAACCCGCTCAGATTGGCCGTCAGCGGCGCCGCGGTGAACATCTCCGCCTGGAGGAACCGGTCGGGATCACCCTTGGCATTACCCGCGCCGCCGCCGGAATAAACCGGTCCCGACTGCGGACTGGAGATGTGGAGGGCCTTGGTCACCGTACTGTCATTGACCACCTTCACGAGCACGGGAACAAAGCCACTTTGCTGTAAGGTTGCGGTCGCCGGGCCGCGTGCCGCCTTCACGCGCGACTCGGGATTGAGCGTGACCACCAGCAGCACGTGCGGATCGAGCAGTTCCTGGATTTTCTTGGCATCGCGCGCCTTCACCGCCGCCTGGAGCGCCGTGGTTGTCTCCGCCGGCAGCGGGGCGCCGAGGAATTGCAAGGCCTCGAGCAAGCGGCTGGCGTTGGCCGCCAGGGGTTGGCCTTCCACCTCGATGGGCTCCAGCTTCTGGGCCCAGGCAGAGGCAGGTACCAGTCCGAGTAGGGCCAAGGCGAGCGCGAGTCCGAGCCTTGGCCGACCGAGACGGGGTTGGGGGGACATGGGTGTTTCTCCAGAAGAATGGGAGTCGCTCTTGTCGCTCCATACGTGTAACACATCGGCCGCACTATTTCCAGGATTCCGCTTCTGGGCAGCCTGAGGGAAAGAAGGTACAATGCCGTTTGGCACAAGAACCGAGGAGTTGATCATGTCACTCGCCACTACTCAGGAACTTATTCGCACCCCCGCTTCCCAGGTCAACGGTGACGAGGCGCTTTATGAGATTATCAACGGCCAACGAGTGGAACTACCGCCGATGAGTGTCTACGCTACCAGGCTCGCTTCCCGCCTGGTCACCAAACTGAATGAATTCGCCGGAGCCCGCGCCTTGGGGGAGGCCGTAGGGGAAACGCTTTTTCGGCTGCCTCTCCCCGACGACCGCAATCGCCGACCGGATGTGGCCCTGGTTTCTTACGAACGCTGGCCCAAGGATCGTCTGGTGTCGGAAGACGACAATGCCTGGGACGTCGTGCCGGATCTGGCGGTCGAAGTCATCAGTCCGACGGATCGAGCCGAGGACCTGCTCGAAAAGGTGGATGAGTACTTCCGAGCCGGTGTACGCCTGGTGTGGGTCATCTATCCGCGGCGCCGCCTGGTCCATGTCTACGAATCCCTGACGCAGATTCACGGGCGAACCCGGACGGATGAACTCGATGGCGGGGCCGTGCTGCCTGGCTTCCGGTTGCCACTGGCCACTCTATTTCAGGAAGAGAGTCCTTCCGCCTGATTCAAGTGCAGGCTCTGCCTTAGGCTTCATGAGCTGCTGGTCGCCGGTCGTTTGCCGCAGCCAAAGTGCGTGGATCCAAGGAGGAGCCCATGCCCCTCGTCCTCGGCATCGATCTGGGCACGACCAAGCTGACCGCGCTGGCGCTCGACACGCGCAGCGGCGACATCGTGGCCAACGGCACGATGCCGAACCGAGCCGAGACCACTTCTCCGGTCGACAAGGCCCAGGGGTTTTCCGAGTGGAACGTTGACGGCATCGCCGAACAGGCCTGTAGTTGTCTGCGCACGGTGACGGAGCAGCTCGGCAACCGGCAGCGTGAGCTGGCAGGCCTTGGCATCACGGGGCAGCAACATGGCGTGGTGCTGGTCAACGAGACGCATGTGCCGCTGACCCCCCTGATCAACTGGCAGGACCGGCGTGGTGAACAGATCCATCCCGTTACCGGGAAGACCTATGTGCGTCAGGCCCAGTCGCTGGCCGGCGCCGACGCACCTCGGCGTGCCGGGTGCAAGCTGGCCACCGGGTACATGGCCGTGACGCTTTTCTGGATGAAGGAACGAGCCGCCCTCCCCTCGGCCGCGACAGCGTGCTTTGTCATGGACTACTTCGGCGCTCTGCTAACGAACCGATCGCCCGTGACGGATCCAACCTGTGCCGCCAGCAGCGGCGTGCTCGATGTCACCACCAACGACTGGGATGCGGCTACCCTGGCAGCGCTGGGGTTGCCGCGGTCGCTGTTTCCCGAGGTGCGTCTCTCCGGCGATCCGCTGGGCCCCTTGACGGCCACGATGGCAGCGCGAACGGGGCTGCCCGCCGGTCTTCCCGTGTTTGTGGGCATCGGCGACAACCAGGCAAGCTTTCTCGGCAGCGTCGCGCGCCGGGAAGACACGGTGTTGGTGAACGTGGGCACCGGTGGACAGGTAACCGTGTACAGCGGTGAGTTCTTGTACGATCCGATCCTGGAAACACGTCCGTTTCCCAGAGGCGGCTATCTGCTGGTTTGTGCTGGGCTGAGCGGCGGGCACGCCTACGCCGTGCTGGAGCGCTTTTACCGCGCGGTCGGTGAACAGCTCTTTGGAATCCCGTCGGGCCAGGCGCTCTATCCGCTCATAAACCAGCTCGCTGCCCAGGTCCCGCCCGGTGCGGACGGATTACGCTGCGAGCCGTTCTTCAGCGGCACGCGCGCCCAGCCCGAACTGCGGGCCACCTGGAGCGGCATCTCGGCGGACAACTTCTTGCCCGGTCCGATGACCCGCGCGCTGCTCGAAAGTATGGCCCGGACCTTTCGGAGTGGCTACCTGTCGATGGGGCAGGTTGCGCCGAGGCCGCGCAGCCAACTTGTCGGCGCGGGCAATGGCTTGCGCGAGAATCCGGTGCTGGCGCAGCTCGTGGCGGAAGCATTTGGGCTGCCCCTGGTTTTTCCGCGGCATCGTGAAGAAGCGGCGTATGGGGCGGCGTTGCTCGCGGGAGTCGGCTCTGGGATTTGGGCAGATGGGACCGCGGCAGGAAAGCAGATTCGCTACGAGCGAGCAGCGGGCGTTGGTTAATTGCTATCGGGAGAACGCAAGCTGCTCGACGGGCTACGGGGAAGGCAGGCGAGGGAAGTTTCGCTCTGGTGCAGCTGGAAGAGGGTTACCGGAACAAACCGCATATGGCGAGCGAGTCGGTAGCAGCGACACTGAGCATACCAACATTGGCGAGCACGATCGCGCGTACGGCGCGGACGGGTGGCGTCCATGATGGCAGTCCTTTGGCGACGACGGAGGTCCATGGTTTCCTGACTGGCGCTTCGCACATCCAGTTTCGCCGGGCAGGTCGGCCAAGCCCACTGCTTGATCGCCCCGGCTGCCTCATGGAGAAGATATGGCAAAGAGCGTGCCAGAGTGCCGAGGCCGTGCCGCCAAGGTAACACAAGTCGAGATCAGCTATAGACTTCCGCACCGGTCGATTTTTGCTCACCTTCCAGTCGGTCTGCCTCCTCTGGGTACCGTGTGCAAGAATGCGGGGGGCGCTGAAGCAAAATGCCCAGGCGGCCCGCGTTGCTCTGGGAGTCGCCGCGGAGCCTGGCCATAATAGAAGCAGCCGTCGATTCTTCGCCACCAGGCTCGGAAGGAGGAACGCCCCATGCCCCAGACAACCATCCCGGTTACGATCACGCCCGAAGCCGCCGAACGATTGGCCGAGCTCGGTATGCAACGGGAGCTGGATTTGATGATCGAGCATACACGCCAGACTGTACCTGGCCTGCACGCCCTCACGGTGGTTCTCGAGCCGTGTTATG
>JBGQLF010000609.1:0-6596 GCA_041499985.1 Gemmataceae bacterium | reverse complement strand
GTACCGGGACACGCGCGGGCCGGGAGCGGCCGGCTTCCGGCGCTTGCTCGAGCAACTCGCCGGCCGGACTGATGCCAAGGCGCTCCGCGATCGAGCCCTCCTGCGGCTGCTGTTCGACCTGGGCTTGCGTCGGGCGGAAGTGGTTCGGCTCGACGTGGCGGACCTGGACCGGGAAGCGGGCCTGCTCGCGGTTTTGGGCAAGGGCCGGACCGCCAAGGTCTCCCTGACCCTACCACAGCCGACACGGGCTGCCCTGGAGGCCTGGCTGGCCGTGCGTGGGCTCGAACCGGGTCCCTTGTTCCGCTCCCTGGACCGGGCCCGCAAGGGCAGCGGCCGCTTGACCGGGGGTGGCTTGTATGCCCTGGTGCGCGACCTCGGGGAGCAGGTTGGCCTGAACGTTTGGCCGCACGGCCTGCGGCACGCGGCCATCACCGAGGCCCTGGACCGGACCGGCGGGGACGTGCGCGCCGTGCAGCGTTTCAGCCGCCACCGGGACCTGCGGACGCTGATGATCTACGATGACCGCAGAACGGACTTGGCCGGGGACGTAGCTCGCCAGGTGGCGGCGGCCGCCTGATGTTCACGCAAATGCCGATTACCGTGAACAAAGTGCTAGGATGTCTAGCCTTACCATCTTGGCGTGCTGCCCTACCGCTTGGCGGTTGATCAAGGAATACTACCCGACGGCCGTAGTAATCGGCCAACACTTTCGGCCAACGCAGCAGCGCCCCTGGAACTTGACTCACCTACTGCGCTGCGAGTCAACAAAAGCGTCCAGGTCGAGCAGGCCCGAGCGCAGGAAGCGTAGGAAGCTGACGTTCTTGTTCTGACACGTCTGGTAGATGCTCAGGAAGATCAGGTAGTCCTGAAGCCCCGTTGCGGTGAAAGACGCGCCCATGATCCTGCGGCGTTTGGCGAAGCGCTTGATGGCCAGTTCGGCGTTGTTGTTGTTCCAGGGCACGCCGTCGTGGTCCAGGAAGGTGAACAGCTTGCCTCGGTACTTCAGCATCCTCTTTTGGTACTTCCGCGCCAATTCCGATTGGAACTGGTGCGTTGCCAGGTACTCGAAGTAGCCTTCGGCGTTCTGCTTGTGTTTGTGCAGGAAGTGGCGTTTCAGCCCGTATTTGTCAACCGTGTCGATGATGGGTTTGAGGACGCCGACGAGCCGCTGGGCCAGATACTTCAACTCTTCGTCGAAGGGGCTGTGAAACAGGTCGTCGTTGACGTCCCGCATCAGGTGGACCAGACACTTCTGCTGTAGGCACTTCACCCCATCGTAGGCGGCGTAGAAGTCCGAAACCAGCACGCCTGTGAAGCCTTCCAGCACCTTCTCCAGGATGTCCCCATCGCGGGTAGGCGTGTAGACGTAGACCACTTCCTCCAGGTTGGTGAACGCCCAGACGTAGCCGGAGTGCCCCTTGACCTGCGCCTTCGTCTCGTCGGCGTGGGTGAGCGAGCCGCGCCGGAGCTTGTCCTTCAGCTTCTCGAAGGTCGTCTGGTGGATCGCTGTCAGCCGGGGCTTGATCTTGCTGAGCATCGTGCTCGGGAACGAGAAACCGAAGAGGTCGTTTAGGCTTTGGGCGACGTCTTCGTAGGTCTGTCGTAGGGCGACGTGGTGGTAGATCGCCCACACAGAGAGGTTGGGACCAAGCCTGGGACGAGCAGCCCGATACTCGTCGGCGTGGAACGTGGCTTGGCAATGCCCGCACTCGTAGCGCAGGCTACTGTAGCGGACCACCCACCTCTTGACGCCCGTCCTGGTGAACTTCAAGTCAAACACGACCTTGCGCGACGTCTGGGAGGGAAGGAGAGATCTATGACCGACCTTCTCGCTGCCGCACTCCGGGCACTTCTGTGGAGGATCGCACTCCACCTCGTGATTGACCTTCAGTATTCTGGTTCTTTTGCCTCCTCGGAGTTTGCGTTTCTGGCTCCTGCGGACCGCCTGGCTGGTGCGAACGTACACCCTCTCTCGTTGATAGTCCGAGTAAGCGCACTTGTTGATGTACTCCAGTTCCGGACAGAAGAACTTGGTCTTGCCCAAGCGAAAGGCGCCCGGAAGCTTGAGGTCATCTGCCTGAGCTACAGGAGGCTGTCCCTCGGCCGAGTCTGCCGGCGCTTCCGCACAGACGGAGAGGACGAATTCGGTGACCCGCCTAAGGGCCAGGCAGTCTTCCTGGTTGTACTGGAGCAGCTGGTGCTTGAGCGACTCTTCCTTCCCCGACTCCCAGATCAGACGCCACGCCATGGCCTGAAGACCCGAGGCCCCTTCTGCGGACCACCTGAAGCCCAATAGCCCGGCGACGTCCTTCAGGCTGTTGGAGCGCGTCGGGAAGTAGACGTGCGAGTAGATGGCCGACAGAATGTTGCACGACCTGCCCAGAATGCGGTCGATTGCAGCCATCTCTATTTCGTTGCCTCGCTTTTTCATCTGTTCGAGAAAGCGCCTCTCGTACTGGCCATAGTGGTAGAGAGTGTAGTTTGGGAAGGTGCCAATGAGCTGGGCACAGGCATCCCATGCAGCCCTCTCCTGGGACGTGTCGTCGGCCCAGAAGCAGTGGAAACTGCTGCGATCTTGCTCCACGACCAACAGCCCCACCAGGTAGTAGAAGTCCAGGTCAGGCACACCCTCGATGTCCAAGTACAGGGCGACCTCAGGCTGCGCGAGGGCCGGGACGTCCATGACGTAGACTTTCTTCTCGCGCAATGCCAACGCCTGCAAGGCAGGATCGTGCTTGCGGGCCTTCCCGGAGCGGCGCTTGCCCCTGCGACCCGGCCGGTAGGAGTGCGAGAACTGAGTGAGTGTGGTCACCCCGCGACTGCGCTGATGCAAGATCTCCTTCTCGGACAGGCAGCGCAGCAGGCTCAGATCGTCGGTCTGTTCCGCCAGCGTCTGGCATCCCTTGCGGAATTCGCAGGCGGTGCAGTGCCGGTTCAGAGTCAATATTGGCGCGGCTTCGCCCTTGGAATCGGCCTCGATGACAGCGAGGAGCTGGCGAACCTCCTCGACCAGTGAGGCGAGGTGCACGCGCACCACCCTGTGCTCGCTCCCGCAAACGATCTTGCCAGCGACGGGGACTTTGCCCTGAACTAGCGAGAGGGCCAGGGCTTGGAACGCCAGCAGCAGGCGGTCGTTCTTTGTGACCTTGCTGTTGCGCACAAACAGGACAGGTCCATACAGGGGGGCTTCGCTTTGCCCATCAGCCTGCCGTTCGAGCAGGTCCAGGCGTGAGCAAAGGTTGCCAGCCTGGGCAGTCGCCCCGACAATGAACCGGGCAAGGCTCTGGATGGCCGTCTCCAGCGTAGGTGGGTCGCGCAGGACGTCGCCCTTAGGTTCCTGGCCCATGAACCGATCCAGGGCAGCGCGCGCGTCGGTCTTGTCAAGTTGCCTCTGCACCTGCTCGATTTGGGTCATCTCGCCAACCTGGCCCGCCTGCTTGAAGAACGCCTTGCGACGGCAGTTGAGGAAACCGACAAATACCTCATTGCTGATCATGTTGCACCCTTGACCGAGAGTCTGCCTCTGCTGTCGCGTGGTTCATAGCTTGCTCGAATTTGGTTCCGAACGCCAGCGTTTGCCCGGTCAAACTACGAAGAGAGCCTCCCCCACAGCGCCTCACTGAGATGGGATACCCGCACGCCTTACGGGCCATTTTGCCTCTCGACGCGCTAACGTCCGCCCCCATGCCTGTCCCGGTCCTAGCGGCGAGAGTTATAGACCTTCCTCGAAGTGATGCGGTGTCGACGGACGAGTCTTCCAGACGAGACGATGCGTTGTCGGTTGGCAGGTAGGGGCGAACCTGTCCCACGTGCCGTCATCCATGCCTTTTGTCAGATGAACGACATGTACAACTTGGGGATACCGGTCCAACGATCGACGAACGATGTTCGCGCAAACGCCGATTACCATGAACAAGTTCCCATGAACGGGCGCTATTTCAAAGCACCCGGGGTCCTCGGACTGCCTCTCCTGCTTTTGGGGACGCCTTCTTGACTACCCAGTAATGCTGGAAGGGGCTGGCAAAATCAGACGGCCCGGAGCCATAGGAACGACTCTTTGAGGAGAGAAAGACTTGGACCAGCCACACTACACAGCTATCCCGGCTCCTCGCTGAGGAGACTCTCCAAAGACGAGCAGCCGGCTTGGACTTCCGTATCGCCCGCGTGAAGCGACAGTATTCCGGCTTGGCCGGTTGTCGCGTGTGGCGCTGCAGACAGGGTGGGAGGATTCGTCGCTGGCTCCGGCGGTATCGGGGCGGTCCCATTCCTACGCCGAGGCCTTCGGTTAGCTTCGACAAAAGCGTCTACGTCTTTCTCGCCGGAAAGTAAGAAGCGGAGGAAGCTCACGCCCTTGTACACGCAGGTCTGGTAAATGCTCAACAGGACCAGGTACGACTGGAGCCCGCTTGCAGTCATGCGGCCGTTGGAGATCATCCTGTACTTGGCGAAGTGCTTGACCGCATGTTCCGCGTTGTTATTGTTCCACGGCACGCCGTCATAATCCAGGAAGGTGAACAGCTTGTCCTTGTATTTCAGGAACCGATTCCGATACTTCTCCGCCACCTCCGACTGATAAGGTCGGTCACAAGCCTCGGTGAAGAAGTTCTGCACGTCCGCCTTGTGTTCTTGGAGGTAACGACATTGGAGGCCATGCCTGTCGATCGTGGCGACAATCTTGACCAGTAACGCGCCGAAGCACCTGGCCAGCCCCTTCAACTCCTCGTCATAGAAGTGCGCGAGCAGGTCAGCGTTGATGTCTCGTATCAGGTGAACCAGACATTTCTGCTGTGGGCAGGAGATCGAATCGTAGGCCGCGTAGAAGTCGGAAACCAGCACGCCCGCGAAGCCCTTCAACAGTGGGGCCAGGAAGTCCCCATCCCTTGATGGCCGGCACATGAAGACGACGTTCTCCAGGTTGGTGAAAACCCAAACGTTACCCTTGCCTTCCTTGAACCGTACCCCGGTCTCATCCGCGTGGAGGAGGTTCCCGGCGACAATCTTCTTGAGGATGCAGTTGTAGGTGCCCCGATAGCGGCGTGCCAGTTCGGCCTTGAACCTGTGCAGGTCGGGGACGCTGATGGTCAGGCCGAAGCACTCCTGGAAGATTCCGTGCAGATTGTGGAAGGTGGTGCGGTTGGCAACGTGTTGGTACAAAGCCCAGCTCTGCAGCGTATGCTGGAAGCGTCGTATCTTTTTGTACTTTCGGGGGAGGAAGCTGCTGTCGCAGTCCAGGCAGCGGTAGCGGGCGGCGACGTACTGGGTGACGACTCTCCGGACCCCGCCCTCCGACATCTTCAGGTCGAACGCCAGCTTGGCGTGCCTGGGCCCGCCACACGGGCTCAGGTGCCGCCCCTTGCACACGGGGCAGCAGTTGCTTCGCACCACGATCCGCTTGTTCGGCCTCGGATGCTTCACCTTTTTCCTCTGGCCGGACAAGGACGGGACCTTCCGCTTGGTAGTGCGGGCAACGACTTTTTCCCTCTGATAATCGAAGTAAGCACACTTGCTGATCTGCTCGAACTCGGCGAGCTGAAAAGTCGTGTGCCCCCACCTCAGGAAATCTGTCCCCCGCTTGCCGGCCTTGACCCGTTCTATCGTTCCAGATCCTTCCGTTGTCCCTTGTCCGTCCTCCAGGTCGAACTTCACGCCGATCGCCTCGAGGTGCTCGGTGATCCGCTGGAGGGCCGTGCAGTCCTCAGCGTTGTAGGCGACGAGCCGCTCCTTGAAGATCTCCTCGCGGGTCTGCTCCCACCGCCGCCGCCAGACAAGGCTCTGCACCCCGGAGGCCTCCGGGTCTGACCAGACACACCCCAGGTGCTTCCCGATGTCCTTCAGCCCGTTCGAGTAGACTGGGAAGTAGACGTTGGACCGGATGATCGACAGGATATCGACAGAGTTGGCGAGGAGCCGATCTACAGGCGTTTTCCTCCTGGCTACCCTCCGCATCCTCTTCAAGAATGCCCTTTCATAGCTACCGAAGTAGAACAGGGCGTAGTCTTTGTCTTCCACAGCATCCAGCAGCTGCTGGAAGAGCCGCTCCTCGTCCAGCGGTCCGTCTGCCCAGAACGAGTGCCTCTGCTCCACGCCGTTCTCGACGAGGAGAACTCCGACCAAGTAGATAAAAGTCGCATCGGAATCGCCCTCAAGATCAAGGTAGACTCGCGTGGAGTGGTTCGGGATCTCGGGCTTGACAAAGACATAGGTCTTCTTGTCCCGGATAGCTAGCGCTTGGAGGGCGGGGTGGTAGGGCTGCGACTGGTCCTTCGCCCTCTTGCCCTTCCTACGGGGCCGGTAGGTGTAAGAGAGTTGGGTGACCGTGAAGATCCCTTTGCGGTTCTGGCTCCGGATTTCCTTCTCGTTCATGCCTCGTAGCAAGCTGAGGTGGTCTTGCTGCACGGCCTCGGCATGGCAGCGCTGCCGGAATTCACACACGCGGCAATGGTCGTTGAGCATCAGCGGTAGGGCGTTCTGGCTCGCCTGAAGTTGTTTCACCGCTTCTAACGTGTCCCCGGCCCTCTTGTTGAGCTTCGGGGTCAACCTGATTCTCGTCTGCTTGCACGCTGCGCCGTGGATCACGATTCCGTTGGCAGGTTGTC
>JBGQLF010000608.1:0-6598 GCA_041499985.1 Gemmataceae bacterium | reverse complement strand
GCCACAACCGGGTTGCGCCGGCACCAGCGCCACAGCCGCTCCGGCGCCCGCACCGGCCGCGCCCGGATCGGCTCGCCTCTTAGCCAGCGCTCCAGGTCGTCCGCCAGCGCCTCCGCCGCGTCGTAGCGCTTCTGGGGTTCTTTCTCCAGGCACTTCAGGCAAATCGTCTCCAGATCCCGGTCGAGGTTCTCCTGGAGCGAGCGTGGTTGGGGCGGCTCGTGGTCCAGGAGCTGCAAGAGCGTGTCCAGCTGCGTGGCCGCGTGGAACGGCGGTCTGCCCGTCAACACCTCGTACAGGATCGCCCCTAAGCTGTAGACATCGACCGCCGTACTGAGTCCCTTCTCGGCCCGCGCCTGCTCGGGGGCCATGTAGCTGGGCGTGCCCACAATCGCGCCGCTTTGCGTCACCCCGGCCGTTCCCTGCACCCGCTTGGCGAGACCAAAGTCCGTCACGTGTGGCTGTCCCTGAGCGTCCAGGAGGATGTTCGCCGGCTTCAGATCGCGATGAAGGATGCCCCGCTGGTGCGCATGGTGCACCGCCCGCGCTACCACGATCAGCATCCGGACCGCATCCCGGCAGTAGCGCCGCAAGCCGCTCCTGGACCTCCGCTCCGGGTCCGCCCCGATCGCCTGCCGCTGCTGGGCCAGCCAGCTGGCCAGGCTCTGTCCTTCGATCAGCTTCATGCTGAAGAAATGCTGGCCTTCGTGTTCGCCGATCTCGTAGATAGGGACAATGTGCGGGTGGTCGAGATTGGCAGCCGCTTCGGCTTCCAGCCGGAAGCGCCGTACATCGGCTGGCGAGGCCAGGTTGCCCGCCAGGATCATTTTCAGAGCTACGTGGCGGTTCAAGCTGACCTGGCGGGCCTTCCACACCACGCCCATGCCGCCCCGGGCAATCTCCTGCAACAACTCATAGTCCCCGAAATAGCGGACTTTTCTCGACAACGGGTCTCCCCGTTCCGATGTCTCCGGAGCGAGGGTATGCTCTTCGGACCGCTCGACGGCCGGATGATCGGCCCGAACCTCAGGCCTGGGACCCGCGAAGGCGGCCAGCTGGTCCTGATTGGCGAAGAACGCCGCCAACTCCGCTGCGAGATCCGGATGGCGCGCCAGCAGTTCCTGCTGATTCGGCGCCTGTCCCGCTTCGACGGCTTCGAGGTAGGCGGCCAGAATCTCGCCCAGACGCTGGTCTTGGTCGGAGGAAGGTTCAGGATTCATGGCTTGCCGTCCGCTCCCCATCAGCGAATAGTTGCCGCAGTTGCCCGACGCCGTGACGGTTCCTGGACGGGGTGCGTCTCCCGTTTCACGATTGCCCTCTGAAGATACAGGCGTGAAACGGCCGCAAGATGTACGCGCCGGCTCGGATTCTCGGATTTTTTTCAGAGTGCAGCCATCGTCGTGTGCACGGGGAAGCGGTGCAAGCGAAAACCAGGCTCAGCGGTTTGTGCGTGGGCCGCCCGGCGGGTTAAACAACTGCCGCAGCGGCAGCGCAAAGCCTGGTAACACGGCTCCGCCGTCCAGCGTCTGGTCGCGGCGGAGACGCCGGACGTTCGTGGGCATCGTGTACACGTCCACGGTGCGCGTCTTCGGCCGCACGAACCAGACCAGGCGTACACCGGCGTCGAAGTACTCTCGCAACTTCCGCTCCATCTCGCCTTTGGTATTGCCCTCGCTCAGCACTTCCACCGGCAGATCGGGCACGAGATCCGCGATCGGCTGGTCCGGCAATTCGCGGGTCGGCAGGCGGTCCCAGGAAATGAAGGAGACATCGGGAATGCGCACGAGCTTGGGCCTCAAGCGCATCATGCCATCGGCCCCCAGGGCAGTGCCCAGGTCGTGCTGATTCAGAAAGGTCCAGAAGTGGTGCAGCAACCAGCCGGCCAAGAGCGCTTCGAGTGTACCCATCACTTTCTCTACCAACACACCGTCGACCAGTTCGCACAACCGGTTCTCGCGGTCATGGATGGCGAGGACATCCTTCTCGCGCGCCCGGCCGGGCGGAGGCGAGACGCGAACCCGGCTGGGGTCAGATCCCGCCGAGTTGTTCCAGCAGGTCCGCCAGGGTTTGGATGGCGGCGGGCGGCGTCAGCAACTTGGCCATGACCGGTCCCTCGGAACCAGACGGCTCGCGCAGGCGTTGCAGGGCATCGTCCCTATCTTACCAGCCGGTCACGTCGGCTATCTGTCCGTTCCCTGCGATTACCCCCGCGCTCCGCCTCCCGAGTCGTCACGTTGATCTCCGGCGTCCAGTTGGTGGAAGGACAGACAGTTGCCGGTTCGCATGGCGAGATACGCCTCCACACGCAGACTGGGATACCAGCTGCGGAGCAGGGCGGCGGCGGTGCGGACGTCCTCGGTCTGCATCGGCAGACATTCCCGCGGAGGCTGCTGGAGCCGATGGCCGTAATACGCACAACCATAGTGGGTGATGAGCACGAGTTGGTCCAGTTCGTGGGCACGTACAAGGAAGTCGAGCTGTTCGCGGGTGGCCTGGTAAAAGCCGCGTTCGTCGTCGCGCGGCACCAGCCAAGCGGGCCCACCCGGAACGGCCCAACGGTCGTAGCGCGGGATCTGGAGGTGCTTGTGGCAGAATTCATCAAAGGCCTCGCCCCAGCGGCCGTCACTACAGTAGAGCGCCAGTGCACCGATCCGTTCCGCATGCCAACGCTCGGTGCTCGTGAACACCGCCAAGGGCAGGTCCGGACCAAGCTCGACGGTGCTCCAGGTGATCCCGGGGCCGGAAGCCGACGATGATGCGGTCATGAAAGCGGTTCCTCATTGAAAGCCCCAAATCCTGCGCCTCGCGCAGGATATCCCACCTTGGCCTGCCCCTGGCACGATGTCACAACAGTCGCAGTTCAGGAACCCTGCCGTGGTGTGCCCTTCGATCCCTTCTCCGCGGCGGCCGCCACCGGAGCAACCGGAATCGCCGCACCGCTCGGGGAGACCACGCCATCGTGGGAATGCGGCTCCGGGGTCAGCCGGGCCAGGTACTCCGGCATCTCCACGCCGCCGATGTCCTTCAGGACTTGCATCATGGGCGGCATCACTCGCGCCAGACTTTGCAGGAAGTGAGCCGTGCTGCTGCCGGTGCCGTTGCCCCCTACCTGGTCCCAGACGATTACCTTGTCAAACTTGATATTGGAGATCGCCAGGGCGGCCTTGTCAGCTAACGTATCCACATGCTCCAGCAGGAGCAACTGAAACGCTTGCTGCGCGCCACCGCAGGCGTCAATAATGCGGCGCAGCCCATCGCCCTTCTTGGCCAGCATTTCATATTGGCCGCGGGCCTCGGCTTCGAGCTTGGCGAAAATCGCCCGGGCTTGCCCCTCGGCTTCGATGCGGCACTTTTCCGCCGCGGCCTCGGCGTCGACCAGGATCTTGGCCTTGTCGGCCTTCGCGGGTGCCTCGACCGCGGCCCGGCGCTCGGCCTCGACGCGTTCCGCCTGGGCCAGGGCGGCTTTGGCCAGGGCTCGGTTCTGTGCTTCCTGAACGGCTGCCTCGGCTGCGCGCTTGCGCGTCTCGCCAAGTTGGTAAGCCTCGGCTTGCTTGACCTGCAAGTTGGCCTGGGCCAGGGCCACCTCGGCCTGGGCCTGCGTTTCGCCCGTAATGGCCTTGGCGTTGGCGTCGGCCAAGGCGATGCGCATCGTGCGCTCGGCATCCTTGACCTGGGCCTCGCGCTGGAAGGCCGCGGTCTGTTCGCCGATCTTTTGTTCCTTCTCGAGCTCGGCCAGCCGGACCGCCTGCTCGCGAATCGCCTGGCGCGTGCCGATCTCGCGCAGCTTGCTGGCGTTGGCGACCTCGATCTCCTTCTCGCGCTGCGCCTGGGCCATGCCGATGGCGCCCAACTTTTCTTGTTGCGCCACATCGATCAACGCTTGCTGCACCGCCTGCGACGCGGCCTTCTTGCCAATGGCCTGAATGTAGCCCGATTCGTCCGTAATATCCGTGATGTTGACGTTGATCAGGACCAGGCCGATCTTGCGCAGCTCGGGTTCCAGGGAGGTCTGAATGTTTTGCAGGAATTGCTCGCGGTGCCGATTGATGTCTTCGATCCGCATCGACGCGATCACCTGGCGGAGCTGGCCGAAAATGATGTGCTCGGCTTGCTGCTTGATCTCCTCGGTGTTTAGCCCCAGCAGACGGATGGCCGCATTCTGCGTGATCTCGTGATCGGTACCGATAGCCACGGTGAAGACACTGGGCACATTGACGCGAATGTTCTCACTCGACAGGGCCCCTTTGAGCGGAACCTCGATCTGAATCGGCTCCAGATTGAGGTAGGCGTGGTCCTGGATGAGAGGCAGGACAAAGGCGGCACCGCCGTGGATACACTTCGATGTGTTGCCTCCGCCGATCTTGCCGAAAATAACCAGCACCCGGTTACTGGGACAGCGCTTGTAACGGCTAAAGAGCAGCGTCGAGAAGCTGAAGAACAGCACCGCCAGGACGACAGCCATGATCGCCAGCCAGGGGATCGGCGATGCGGGATCGGCTGCGAGGATAAGCGTGTTAGACATGGGTAATTCTCTCCGAAGTAGGTGACAGGATGACTTCCACGGTATTGGGATTGACGATCGCGACGACGCGGATGCGGGTCCCGCTCGGCAGGCTCTCCTGATCGGTGACGGCTTGACATTCCACGGTGCGGTTTTGCAGATTCAGCAGGACTTTGCCCATGCCCGAGCGGTGTGGTGGAATCGGCAGATAAACCGTGCCGGTCTGGCCCACGGCCCGTTCCATGCGGACGCTGCCGTCGGCCTGGAGGCGCGACATTGAACGCATCAGCCAGGCGACCAGGAAGAGGGCGCCCGCGCCCGCGGCGAGCGCTAGCGTGAGGGTCTGCGCCGGAGCGAACTCGGCCGCGCCGGCAGCCCGGCCCGCCAGGCCGAAAAACGTCAAGGCGGCCACGATCGTCCGGAAGGTCAGCATGCTGACAAACCAGGACATCTGCGTCTCATGAGCGACATCGTGCTCCTGCCCCCCGTGCAGATCATGGCCGCCGACATCGTGCCATTCGTGTCCCCCGATGTCGTGATGGTGGCCGAAGCCGAGCAACGTCAACAAGAACTGACATCCCAAAAGTGTTCCGCCCAGGACGGCACAGATCGTGTACAGCGTGGTCAGGTATTCGCTCAAGGTTTCCTCCCGTTCGCTTTGCCAGAAGATGAACAGGGCCAGCAGCAGACTGGCCGCGCCCAAGCCCGCCGCCGCGACCGCCAGCCCGCGCCAACGCTGGCGAGGCGGCAGCGCCGCGTGCGACGCCGGCACGTCACCTGGCGCCACGGCGGCGTGGAGCCCGGGCGCCAGCGCCTCCGCGACCTCGTTCGGAGACTGATACCGCTCGGCCGGGTCCTTGGCCAACATTCGCTCGACCACGCGCACCAGCTCCGCAGGGAGATCGCGGCGCAGCTCGGTCAACGGCCTCGGCTGGCGTTCCATGTGGGCCAGGAGTTTGTCCACCACCGTCCCCTCGGGAAAGGGAACCTGACCGGCCAGGAGGTGATAGAGCGTGCAGCCCAGACTGTAGATATCCGCCCGAATGTCCGCGGCCTGGGAGTTGGCCGCTTGCTCTGGAGCCATGTAATCCGGCGTGCCGACCACGGTCCCGACCTTGGTCAAGGACGCGGCCGCCGCGCTGGTCTCGCCCGGGCGAGCCGAAGTCTGGTCTGCCGCGGGAGAGGGGAGCAGGCCGGCTGCGGGCCTACTTTCCTGGACGAAACGGGCCAGGCCAAAATCGAGAATCTTGATCTGTCCGTCCGGTGTCCGCATTAGATTGGCCGGCTTGATGTCGCGGTGGACCATGCCCCGCTCCAAGGCGTGCTGGAGTCCCAGCGCCGCCTGACGCACATACTGGCAAGCCTCGGCGACAGGTAGCGGGCCCTGGGACTGGACCCACCGATCCAGACTCATGCCCTCGACGAACTCCATAACGAGGAAATGCGTGTCGCCGGCCTGCTCGGCGTCGTACGCCGTCACAATGTTGGGGTGCGTCAACCGGGCCGCGCCGCGAACCTCGCGGCGAAAACGCTCGACCGCCCCCGCTTCGCCGATCAGGGTGTGGTGAATCACCTTCAGGGCGACCGGACGTTCCATGAGCTGATGCTCCGCCTTGTAGACGACCCCCATGCCGCCGGCGCCGAGGAGTTGCAGGATGCGGTAGCGGGGGTGCTGCGCCAGTTCCGCCGGGACCTCGAAATCTCCGGCGGGTGCCACGGAAGCGCCGGTGCAAGTCGGGGCTTCATGCGGATCGCAGTCGCCGATTTGGCCCCGAGGCAACGCCGCGTCCGGCTGAGTTAAGGAACGGAGCTTGGCGACAAACGTGTCGGCCGGGAGAGTTTCGAGGACCGTACGGCAGTCGGCGCAGGCAGCCAGATGGTCGGCGATGGCGGACGCGCCGGCGTCGTCGAGTTGCCCCGAGCCAAAGGCGGACAACTGCTCGCGACTGGGATGAGCCAGCTTCACATCGCTCATGAGATCACCTCCAGTGGCCAGGATTGGGTCGTTTAGCCCTGAGCACTCGGGCGAGCGCGGCCCGCGCTCGCCCGAGTGCTCAGGGCTAAACGGCAGACCATTTCTGCCCGCCTGTACTAAATGTG
>JBGQLF010000607.1:0-6605 GCA_041499985.1 Gemmataceae bacterium | reverse complement strand
TAACCAAAGACGCGAGTCGTTGGTAGACTAATTCGTGGGGGTTACCATAGTCAGTAGAATTAGTTCTCAGACAGCCAAAGAACATGGCTCGTTCGTCTCCTCGGGCCATGGGGAGCGGGGATACAGCCTCCTCTCTGGTCCAGGTGCGGCAGGTCGCCCCGCCTTTATCTCAGCAACTTCGCATAAATACACAGCTGCCCTGGTGGTTGCCGGCAATCTGTTGTAGCCAAGCCAACCAAGGAGCGAACCATGGCCAAAGACATCAGGGTCGGTGTCGAACAGGGCGGTGGGCCAACACTGGGATACCGTTGGACGGTCCTTATCCTTGACACCGCCTACCGGGACGCGAGACGGTTCTTGACCGAGGACCAGTGCCAGCACCTGGCGTGGCCGTTCCAAGAGCTAGCCCGGGAAGAGGACCCGACCCATAGCGTGACGGCCTCCGTGGATCAGATCGAGGACTTCTACGAACTGCGTGACAAGGGCGGCATCCTAGGCAGCTTGAACGTACGCGTCTTTTTCTCGCTGGACCGGGGGCGCTCTGCCCTCGTCGTACTCGGGGCCGTCAAGAAGCAAAACGATGGGCCAACTCCGAAGGGCGACAAGGTCCGGATGCGCCGCCGCAAGCGCCTTTATGACAGCGGACAACTGCGGGAGGGATAAAGCGTGGTCACCAAGGATATCGGCGCGGAGCTACTGCGGCGAGACCTGACCAACCGGGTAACCGGCCTGGCCGTCGAGGTCTTGGCGACGTGCCTGAAGATGCTTGCGGAGAAGGACCGGGAGGAGGTGTTCGAGTTACTACGGGAAATCCCGCAAGCCCAGACGGAAGAGGAGTTGGAGAGTCTCCGGACCGCGCTCCAGGAGATCTTCGAACAGGTCCCGCTGCGCGTGCTGGAGATCGAAACCGTACAGCCCAGCCATGGTTTGCAGAAATGGATGCATTTTGTGGGTGGAAGGATCCGAGCGTTACGGGAACGAGCCGTCCTCACTCAGGCCGAGCTGGCGGCGAAGAGTGGCTTGCCTCAGAGCCACATCAGCCGATTGGAGAACGGCCAGCACAGCCCATCCCGGGTGACGCTGGAGAGGCTGGCTTCGGCTCTGGGTGTACCCGTGAGCGACCTAGACCCATCAGGCTAGGGCCACGGCCTACTTCGCCGCCGCTCGCAGCAATTGCAAGTAGTGATGGCTGATCGCCCGGCTATCGAAATAGAACATGGCCTCGTTGCCCTCCCCGCTCGTTTCCAAAGCTTTTTGGAAGTACTGCGCTGCCGTGGCGGTATCGCCTTCCTCCAGGGCGAGGAGTCCCCGCAGGGCCCGGTCGTCGGCGAGTTGCCGTAAGGAGTTCACGATGCCACTGAGGTTGGAGAGGCTCAGCGGCCCCATGATGCCCTGGAAGGTCTGCCCCCGCACCAGCGTGAGCGCCGATTCCGCACTCGTTTTCTCGAGATCGGCAATCAGTTTGTCGACGTATTCGCCCGCTTGCTGGTAGTGGCCCGAAGCCGCCGCCAGCAGCGCGTTGTACCATTCATAGTCGGATCCCAGGACGGCTTTCAGCTCCGGAGTCAGGCGCTCGCGGACATCCTCCAGGCGTCCCGTCATGAGCAGCAGCCACAGCTGCACATTGGCCTCTTCCGCGCCCATCTGCGAAACATCTGCTTCCAACAACGTGTCCAGGGCCCGCTTGGCCAGGCCTCGCTCCAGGGCCAGGTTCGTCTTACCCAGGAGCTGCTGATTGGCGGCACGCAGCTCGTAATCATTGCGCCGCTTCTGCACCTCGTGGTCCAGTTCCTTGATGCGACCCTGGATCTCTTCCAGACGCTTGCTGAATTGTTCCAGCGACTCGCCCGGGTGACGTGGCGAGCCGCGCATCGATTTGAGGCCGTCGCGCATCTGCTCCAGAGCCAGATCGAGAAAGTTCACTTGCCCAAACATGCGCGCCAAGAACATGTGAGCCTCTTCGGTCTCCGGCCGCAACGTGAGCACGTGCTGCCAGGCACTGATCAGCTGAATGTGGCGCAACACTTGCCGTGGCGCATTGGGCATGGCCTGCGCCTGTCCGGACCAGGGCTCTTCCTGAGCGCTCGAAAGGTAAGTGTAGGCCTGCGCCAGCGCGACATAGGCTTGGTGGTAGTCCGGACTGGCGGCGAGGGCGCGGCGAGCCGCCCGCACTGCCAGGAGCGGCGCTGCGGGTGGTCCCGAATCCTTGTAGCGCAGCAACAGCGAGGGGTTGAAAAAGAACAAAGTGCTCAGGCTGAGAATGCCCGGGCCGGAAACACTTCCTGGGCTGCTCCCGTTCGCGGCGAGGATCCCCGACCAGGTGGCCACGTGCCAGGAACCAAGGTAATAGCCGGGCCACTGTGGCGCCATGGTTTCGAAATACTCCAGGTAGCGCTGGGCTTCGTCGACTTCCACAGGGCGCGGCACGGGGCCATTCAAGAACTGGTTCCACAGCCGGCTCCAGGGTTCGCGCCGATGTGGGTATCCGGGGCCCTCGGCCGGCGCCCGGTGTTGCTGGGGTGGATTCGGACCGAACGCCCATTGCGTGAGGTTGACCCGCGCGATCTGCGGCGACTCCGCACGGCGCGGTCGCGCGGGATCGTTCCAGGCCAGGATGGTCGTTTGGCCGTCCATGTACAGCACGGCCCACTGCTGCCAGTCGCGCAGCAGCCAGCGCAGCGCGGGGGCGGCGTCGGCATCGTAGGAGTTGTTCAGAATCACGTGGTTGATCTGGTTGTCGTGAAAGACTTGGCGCCAGTCCGCGGACCGCCGGGATTGGCCCGTCAACTGGTTCAGAGGATCGCCGCGTAAGGCGTGGCGCACATCGACAAAAGTACTGGCCGAGCCGCCAAACAGCGGGAAGCGGAAATCGACGAAGCTTTTTTCGTCAGGGCAGAACCAGGCACAGTAGGCGGCCACATCCCACAGGTAATTGAAGCCGTGCTCGTTGTCCCGCAACAGCCCTTCACGCCGCCAGGTCTGGAGCTGCTCGGCCGCCTGCTGGAGCGACGTGTCGGCTTCGACGGCCCAGGCAACTCGCCGCGTGAGGCGCGGGTGTTCGGGATACACATGCAGCCAGCCGGGCCACGTCGCCACAAGCAAGACCCCCAGTGCCAGCAGCGTCACGATGCGTCCGCCCAGGGCCCAGGCACGCCACGGCCGATCCAGGTACCCCGCGCTACCCAGACGGCGGGCCGCGAAATCTTGCAGATTGAGAGCGGTAATGGGCCCGGCAACGATGGCAAAGAACCCAATGCAGCGCGCCTGATAAGCGCTGAGCAACAGGAAGGCCAACCAGAGCACGGCACGCCACCAACGCCAGCCACGGAGATTGAGTCCAAAGGCCGCCAGGCCGAGCGCCACCAGCGGAAAATACGCCAAACCGGCCAGACTCCAACCCTGGTTGGGTCGGAAATACTCCGGCGTCCACGGTGAGATGCGGTAAGTCAGGAGGCGTTCGTCGCGCTCCCGGATCGTATTGATCGTGTCGCTGTACAGCTCCGCGGGCAGGGTAAAGGCGTGATAATGGTGCGGATTGATCAGGCAGGCGGCGACGCCGACGATCAGGACCAAAACCAGAGTCCGCGTTTCCCCCGGTTCGGGAGCCTCCGCGCCCGTTCGGATCGGAGCGAGCACCTGCTGGAGCACCTGTCCCAGCAGGTACAGGGCCACGGTCACGGGCCCCAGCAGGAACCAGTTATCCAGGTTCACCCAGAGGGCAAAGAGCGGCGGCAGTGCCCAGAGGGGCGAGATGCCCCGGGCGCTGAGCCCGACGCGCCAGCGAGGATTAGCGCCTGGGTGATCCGGGGCCGGCTTGCGGGTTAGTAGATAGAGCGTCAGACCCAGGAAGAGGAGCGAAACCAGCATCGGTTGCAGCAACAGCCGTGGACTCAGGGTGAGTATAGCCAGGCCCACGCACACGCTCTGAACCCAGAGGCCCTGCCCGGGTCGGCGGATCTGGAGCAGTATCCCCGCCAAGGCCGTCACCAGCAGAGCTTTGAGGACGACGAGGACCGCGCCGCTCAGCGGCGTCTGCACGCCGCCCGTGAGGCGGGCCAGGCCATACCAGAGCAGATCGAGCAGCCAGGCATGATTGGTCCAGTACGGGGTAGCGGCGTAGGAAAACGGATCGACGCCGAACTGATAGTTGCCCTGGGCAATGAGTCGGCCGGTGGCCAGGTGCATCCAGAAGTCGCTATTGCGGACGGCGAACGAGGCCAGCAGGAACGCAAAAGCCAGGACACCGAGCACCAGGAGCCGATCCAAGCGGGCCAGCTCGGAGGCGAGCTGCTGGGGCATGGTCTGCGACCAACTCGGCGTGGGGGGTGGCGGCAACGGAATCCGCTCGCCTGCGACCGGCGGGGACCCTTCCTGGATCGCCGTGTTGCTGTCTGGCACGGCCGAAGGCGTCGATTCAGGAGTCGAAGATGGCTGCGGCGCGGCCGCGGGATCATTCGCTGCGGTCATGAGCACGTCGTCCTGAAGTAGAGGGTCCAATGAAAAGACGGATTAGATCGAGTTTACCGCCCTCAACGGTAGATGCTCGGAACCTCCGGGTCAAGCGTGAGTTCGGGGCAAAACGAGTCAACGCGAGTTCCCGGACTGAATCCTTGTGCTCCAGCCGGCGTCTAAGGGGTAGGATGTCGAGCCAACCGACACCTTTTCCCCCGCCCTCTCATGGCCGAGGGGCGCGGGGGAAGGTCGCAAGAAACTGTTTCTTCCCCAGACGCCTCGAGTAGAATAGGCAACGGCACCGAGATGCCCCCGGCGAAGCGAGAAGGCGGAAACAACCGGTGCGGTCTCGGTTCGCGTTGGTCCTTCCTTTCTTGGAGGAATGTGCGGATGTCCATGGCTCCTTCCCGCTCGGAACAGCCTCGTCTTCGTGCAACACCGCGCTCGTGGCTCATGGCCGTGGGACTGCCCGTGCTGGTCGTCTTGGCCCTGTATGGCATCAGCAAGTGGCCGATACAGGAGAAACCGGTTGTGGCTGCCGAACCGGAGTCCGAATCTGCCCTGCCGCCAGAACCCGAGGCGGCCGCCCCCCAGGCCGCCAAGAATGGGCGCGATGACGATCGCTTGCGGGCGCCCGAGCTGGATGGTGGAGTCGCCTGGCTCAATACCGCTGGACCGATCCGCATGCGGGATCTGCGCGGCAAGGTCGTCGTGCTCGACTTCTGGACGCTGTGCTGCATCAACTGTATCCATACCCTGCCCGATCTGGCCAAGCTGGAAAAGAAGTATCCCAATCAGCTCGTCGTCATCGGCGTCCACTCGGCCAAGTTCGAGAACGAGAAAAACTCCGAGAGCATTCGCAAGGCGATCCTCCGCTACGAGATCAGCCATCCGGTCGTCAACGACGCCAACATGAAGATCTGGCGGGCCTATACCGTGAACTCCTGGCCAACATTGTACCTGGTCGATCCGGAAGGCTACGTGGTCGGGCGCGGCTCCGGTGAAGGGCTGTACGAGGCCCTGGACGAGGCGGTCGGCAAGCTGATCAAGGAGCACCGGCAGAAGAAGACCCTCAAGGAAGAACCCCTGCGCTTCGACCTCGCGCGTTTCCGTGAGCGCGGCGACAGTCCCTTGTTCTTTCCCGGCAAGGTCCTGGCCGACGTCCCCGGAGGGCGCCTGTTCATTGCCGACAGCACGCACCATCGCATTGTTATTACGGACCTGGAGGGCAAGAAGATCGCCGTGGCCGGTACCGGCGAGGCGGACAAGACCGATGGGCCGTTCGACAAGGCGACGTTCAACGATCCGCAGGGCCTGGCGCTGCGCGGTGAGACGCTGTACGTGGCCGACCGCAGGAATCACCTGATCCGTGCCCTGGATTTGAAAGCCGGCACGGTGAAGACGATTGCGGGTACCCGGGAACAAGGCTTCGAGCGTCGCCAGGGCGGGCCGGCCTTGCAAGTCGGCCTGAACAGTCCCTGGGATCTCCACCTGCACGGCACCACGCTGTACATCGCCATGGCTGGCCATCACCAGATCTGGACGCTCGATTTGAACCAGGCTGTGCTAGCTCCCTACGCCGGCAATGGGCGGGAAAACATTGCCGACGGTCCGCTGGCAGATTCGTCGTTTGCCCAACCGAGCGGCCTGGCCAGCGATGGCACGACGCTCTACGTGGCCGATAGCGAGGTGAGTGCGGTCCGAGCTGTGCCGCTAGGAGGCCGTGGCGACGTCAAGACGGTCGTCGGGGAAGGCCTCTTCGAATTCGGCGACGTGGACGGTGTCGGCCGCAAGGTCCGCTTGCAGCACGCGCTGGGACTGGCTTTCCGAGAGGGCAAGCTGTACGTCGCCGATACGTACAATAGCAAGATCAAGGTGATCGACCCGGCCACGCAAGCGAGCACGACGTTTCTGGGCGGCGCCGCCAACGGTAAGCCAGCCGAGCCGGTGTTCAACGAGCCGGGCGGTCTCAGCTTCGGGGGAGACAAGCTGTACGTCGCCGACACGAATAGCCACCGCATCCGGGTGGTGGATCTGAAGACGAAGGCCGTCGCGACGCTCAATCTGCAAGGAATCGAGGCGCCGAAGCTGGCCCAGGAGGCGGAGGGGAAACCTTAATGCGAGTGACGGTTATGACTCGAGTCTTACGAAGG
>JBGQLF010000606.1:0-6608 GCA_041499985.1 Gemmataceae bacterium | reverse complement strand
GGCGGTCGCCACCCAGCAGCCGGACTACCCGGTCTGGCTGACGCAGGTCCAGGGGCAGCCACCCGGGCTGTACCAACAGGCGCTGAATGCCGTGCAACTGTCGAAGCAGCTGGTCAAGGGTTGGTTGGAGCAGTACATGCTCGCCGGCGATCCGAACGCCTCGGCCACGGCTCAAGTCATCGTGGATTATTTGGGCGACCACAACCGCTTTCTGTCGCACGCCCGACGAGTCGATGTCCAGACCCTGGCGAGCATGGGGGCGAAGATTTACAACATCACTGATGTGGATCGGGAACTTTGGCAGTTGCTCGAAGAACTGTGGTACACCGTGGAGCACACCTTTCAGGGCAGTGCTGTCTTCAAGATGTGGGAGAACTCGAAGGGCGTGGCGCTCTTCCACGTGCTGAAGGCCCAGATGATCCTGCCGCCGGCCCCGGAGCCGCAGCCGTAGGTCCTGGAAGGCGGCCAACGTGATTACTGAAAACACCATACGGCGGCTACGCCGCTGATGCCTGGCCTCTGAAGCGGCCAAGGAAAACCCCCGGCCGCTCCTGGCGGCCAGGGGTCAATCCCCGGAAGCGTGCAACCGGGTTGCACAGCTGTACGCGCACCGCATAGCCGAGTGCGCCGCGGCCGACCGGGGGCTGTTTGAGTTGGCCACCGGCGACCTGGAACGCCTGGCCCTGCTAGAGCAGTGACCTTACGCAAGTTTACGCGGCCAACGATCGCGGATCGCAATTCTGTCTCTCGAACAATCCCAGCTCGAGGTAGCTGCTCGTCGGCGACGCTCCCGTCACATGATACCCCGCCACAACGCGCGCAAAGCGAAGGGCAGCGGTACGCCGGTCCTTTTCTTGACCCTGAATGTACGTTGATACATATGCTGCCCAGTGTGCATCGCCTGGTCCTACCGTGCGGCGTACCAGGTGGCCTGGAAGTCTCAGGGCGGGCGTGTAGCGGGCTTCTTCGTTACGAGCCAGGCTGTAACTTCCGGCCGCTCCAGCGGTGACGCAGACGCTTGCGGCGCCGCTCAAATCCATCAGTTTTGTGGCCAGATACTTCGCCTGGCCAACGGGCTCGCCCTGCTTATGGTCTCCCCACTCGGCGAGACTGACCTGCAAGTGCACCAGGCCGACCGATGCCAGGCCCAGGTTCGCCTTGCGGCCCGCATTGTAGAACACGGGCCGCCCCAGCGCTGCCGAAGTACTGATGATGAACTCCTCGTACTCAGGATCCATCGAGCCCGTGAGTAGTGTGGCACAGGCTCCACTTTGCGTTAGGGCCTCGCCCTCCTCGCGCGTAGGTACCCACGTCTTTGGCTTGCGAAGGCGCAGAATCACGCACTCTGGCCATCCCGGGACATCGACAACAGCGTTGGCCGCCCCCGGCCCGCCGACCTTGAGCATGTAGCTGTTCATGCCCTGCGAGACCAACCAATCGCGCGTCTGTTCGTCGTCCCCGGTATACCTGCCAAATAGGTTGGCCTGGTTGCCCAGCGCCTGGAGCCAGGTTGCCGTGGAAATCATGCCGCCGCCCGGTGAGCTGCCGCACGGGTCGAGTTTGTCGCCGGGCCGGAGCTGGCCAAACTTCAGGTCGGTGTTGATACGGCCGACTACATCGATTTTGTTCATGCTGCTTCTCCTGTGGAAAAAGGGTTGCCGCGAATCACGTCAGCCGGAAGGGCAACGAGTCATTGAGGCCGTCTTCCCGGCCTTGGCGAGCAACTTTTGCGGATACGCAATAGGCGTCAGTGGAGATCTGGCATGTTACGCCAGGGCCGCTATGGAGATCGGCGTGAAGCCGGATCCAATGTCCGTCACAGATTAGCTCGACGCGCACGGCACCGGCCTCGTGGCCGGGTGCGGCAGAGGGAAACGGCAAGATCTGCCCATCACGTTTGACTTCTCGCTGCGGAAGCGCAGACATGGTGCGGTGCTCCTTGGGGCCTGAACGGTGGTCAGTGTATTCCGGGTTGGTTGTCGGGGCGCAGTACCTCCGGGCGCCGAAAGGTTTTTGTGCCGAGCGCTGGAGTCGCGCGTGCGCGGAAGGAGGAAACCCTTCCAGCGGCCTGATTCCATTGTCCCTCTATCCTTTCGAGGGGGTGTACAATGGACTCGACGACCGCTGATTCGCAAGCACCCCGCGCATGGTGGGAGCAAGTTGCTACGCGGCATCGCGTGTTGTCGCGGGAGCGCTCGAAAAGTTGGCGCGGGTAAAGTCGTTAGGGAAGGGCCAGGTAGTCAGCTTGGTTCGGATATCGGCGAGGACCTGCTGAATGCGAGCTTTCGCGGTGCGGCGGTCAATGCCTAGCGCGGTGCCCAGTTCACAGTACGTGATTTCACCGCTGGCCCAGCGCAGGAGTAGATCGAGAGTATTCTCGCAACCGACGAGGGCAAGCAACAGGGCCCGTAGTGCGGCTGCGTCGGCCTGTGCCCGAGTGGGCTCGGCATCATCGTTACTCGGGCCCAGCGGACCCGTGCACTTGCGGCCGTCCAGGTCTGACCAGCCGCCGTGCTCGAAAACGGAGTGATGAGGATCAAAGTAGCGCACACAGGGTTCCTTTCACTAGCTCAGCGCCAAAGCAAGAGAAAACCGGCTCGACGACGGAACCATCTGACTGGATGAGCGCCTCCTTCGTTTCGATGACCTCCGCCAACCGGGAATTGCCTCGACATTGATACGTTGCGCGAAGCTCGGCATCCATTCGAAAACCAATTCCGAGACCACCCGTTGGAGGAGTCGCCCGGGCGACGCGGAGCGAGCCTGGTGCCGAGTCGGGCGGGAGGGCAGAGGGGATCGGGACACATGGCTGCTGTCCCGACCCTGTCGGGGATGCGCGAGAGGTCTCACATTTGTTGATAAAATCCACGCACAAACCAGACGTTCGCGCAACTAAATAGGTAAGGAGCAGGAGAGGCAGTGCGGGCGCAAGCCAAGGGAGGATTGCGATGCCGACCGACGAACCGGCTGCTCAAGAGACCGTCAGTGAACATCTGGTTACTGGGCCGACCGACGACCAGCTGAGCGTCTTGCCCCTGGAAAGGGTCCTCGAGGAGCTCCATCCTCAAGGCTTGAGCTACGCTTGCACCCTCCTTGAGAGGAGAGAGGCCGACGCCCATGATGCCGTGCAAGAAGCGTCGTTGGCCCTTGTCAAGGCCTGGAATAGCGGGCCAATGCCCAACCCAAAGGCGTATTTCATGGCCACGATTCGGAATCTGTGCGCTCTTCACTACAGGAAGAGGCATTCACGGCGCGAGGTCGGGCCTGAAGCACTCACAGCCAGGCCCGATCCCCACGGAAACCCTATAGAGGTCGCCGAGCAAGCAGACGAGCAAGCAAGACTGCTAGCGGCCATCCAGCAGCTTCCGGATCACCATCGTTTCGTTGTGACGCAGAAGGACCTTAAGGGCCAGGAATACAGAACAATCGCCAAGGCACTGGCAGTTACGGTCGATCGGGCCCGGGGAATTCACATGGACGCGATTCGCAGGCTGCGGTGTCTGTTGAGTGATTGAAGGGAGGCGCTGTGCGCCTGAGAGCCATGGCGACAAAGGGGGGAAAGGACGCCCGTAAGGAGGAGGTTGGTATGTTGCTTGCAGAACTGTTCGAGCCGAATAACCATCCGCTCTTTCTCCTGGGGAGTGACCACCAGCCCGATCAGGAGCGGGCGTGCCAACTGATCGACAGGCTGTTGCTCGACCCGGTGTGGCTCCGCCGATGGTGTTTGTATCAGCGCGCTGTGAAAGTCTGTGCGTCAGCGCCGCACGCCAGCACCGACGATGCCCAAGAGGCGACCGGCAGGAATGCGTCTGTAGCTGACGACGAGCTAAGCGCCGACGATGAGCGCGGCTCCGGCTCTCTCGCCCGGGAAGTGCAGGAGGCGATCGTCGAACGCGGGGTGTTCGCCTCGTACCTCGAAAAGAAGGTGGCGCGACAGGACCTTGAGAAACTGTTGGGCAACCTGGAGTTGCTGGGAGAACTGCAGGAACGAATTGTCGACCCCGGGCGTGCCAAGCGACAGAAACTCCTCCACGCCTTCCGCGACGACCTGATGGAGTGCAAGGATACCTGGGAAGTCGTCCGGCTGCTGCTGCACGAGTACGGAAAGCCGCTCGGCATTTTCAACGTCCGTTACCATCGTTTTGACCGCACGAGCAATATGCTGGTGTTGACCGCCAGTGCTGGTCACGCCTGCGAATCCGAATTCGAGGAGGAACTCCGCGCACGCGGCCGTACCAAGCACTGCCGGTTCCTCGATCTGGAAAAATGGGACTCACTCTGGCCCTTCAAGAACGAAGAGCCGACTCTCTTTCAGGTGAAAGAGGACGCCCAACTGCCCCTGATGTCGGCTCGCGGTCCCCACGGCATCCACACCGTGTTTGTCCCCAAAGAACAGTGTAAGCATATCGAAAGGTTCAAGGGGCCTGCGCGGGTAGATTTTCCGTTCATGGTCCGCCGTAGATGGAGCGGAAAGCTGTCGTGTGACATCGATTCTGCTGACATCAACCGGCCCGCGTTTTACGACAACGTAACGACTTTCTGGGAACTCACCAAGGCGGCAGGAGTTTGCCTGGAGCTTTACGCGATCGAGGAGGGAGGCGTTCCGTTTCGAGTCCTCGGGGCAGGATCCGGACGTTCTCGAACTACCGCGGGGGCCGGACTCTCCGATCCGGGCCTCCCGCACGTGTGTCCCCGGACCGACCAATCGCACCAGATTTACGAAGCCGACAAGGAGTATGAAGCGACTCACGGCGAACTGGAGAACGCCGCCATCGCGGCTTACGTGACCCAACTCCTGCGGTGCTACCGAAGAGAAAACATGGCGATCGACGGTGGGAGGACCAACACGGCCATTGCCGATGCGCTCGTCCACGACATCGAAGACGGTTACCTGTCCGTGCGAACGATCATGACGAACAACCTTGGCCTGCCATTCCTGATCCCGGACGGCGACCCCTTTCCTCTCCTAGAACTGAGCGGCGGACGAGTGCGGCGCAAGAAAGCCCAACTCGGAGACGTCGTGGGCGACGAAGCTGTCATCAAGCGGATTCGGTCATGGCGATTCGCTGTGTCCGTCATCGGCGCCGACGGGTTCAACCCACCGGACCTGTTCACCGGCACCGGCCAAGATTACGACACGAAACGGGCCTTCATGAGGTCATCCAGCGACGTGATCGTTCCACTCCCGAGCTACAAGTGGGGCCGGATTTCCGGCCGGAGCTATCTCAACGTCCAGAAGGGCTATAGCCAGATCAAGAACATCTATCTGGTGACGGTCTATCCGCACGAGGACGCAAAAGACCCCAGCCTCCGGGGGCGGGCCCTTGCTTTTCTGGACCACTTGCTGGCTGGCACCCGGGCCATGGAGCAGTACGGGACTGGGGTTCGCCTCTACTACGCGGTCGCCCGCTTCTTTCCAGATTCCGGGTTGTATCCCACTCTTGAACACATCGGTCCTCCTGTTCTGGAGGCCATGTTCCCAGCTTCCCAGATTTCGGCGCAGGGTCTGGTGCCGCTCGGGGATTTGTACAAGCACATCAATCCCGATCGCCACAGTGACGTCCGCATGATCGTTTGCATTCAGCTGCCAGTCCAGGAACTCCGGGGTATCGGTTCCCGAGAAGAACTCCGCGGACGTGCCTGGCCTCGCGCTGCGGACGACACACTAACATCTCAACCGGATTGCGGAACTGGCAAGCGGTCTGGCACAACCTGAGACGCTCGGGCGGGAAGCCCGCGAACGTTTTTCCACACCTGCAAGGAGAAATCGCGATGTTCGAGGATTTGCACGGCTTGGTCCGAGACATCAATCTTCAGCGGGGAACTCGGTCCTGGGACGCCGCTCTGAACCGGCTTGCACCTCAGGTCCGCGCCGTGCTGGAGAAACTGCTGGCGCAGGGCGCAGAGCTGGAGGAGAGCCTTGTCCGGGCGTTCCCCTTCGGGGGGTCGCGACAAGGCGGCCGCACAGAGCTGGCCCTGGCCGCAGTGGCCGCCCACGCCGCTCTCGAGCTGTTCGCCGCCGTGATCTCAGGGCCCGACCTGACTGACACTTCTTATAGCCATCTCCACCAACTTCCAGATGACTTGCCCGACGATTATCCACTCGATCCGCCAGCTTGGCTGTTGGACGCCCTGTGCGCGGCGCTGCACGAGCCGGATTCTCCAGACGCCTTGGCGGCGCGTGTGGCGTGCGAGGCGGCTGGCCGGCTGGGTGAGCCCGCGGCTGACGAGCTCCTGCTTCAGCGTGTCCGGAAGCGCCTGAATCTCTTCGTGGCCCTGGCGCGCGAAGCGGAGCGGCTGCACTGTCGTTACCGGCCGTTATCCGTACCAAGCACGATACCATAACACCAAAGCCGTCCCTCGACCCCTCGCCTCTGTGGGGAGAGGGATCAGGGGGGGAGGGGACAGCTGTTGCCCCCCTCGCCCCTTTGGGGAGAGGGGTCGGGGGTGAGGGGAAACGCCGGCGCAATCCCCTGCCCGCACTGGATCGCTGGAAGATCTTGGATAACCTGCGCCGCAGCCTGGTGCCGCCGGCTCTGGTCTTGCTGCTTCTGCTGGGCTGGACGGTTCTGCCCGGCTCGCCCTGGTTCTGGACCGGCCTGGCCCTG
>JBGQLF010000605.1:0-6611 GCA_041499985.1 Gemmataceae bacterium | reverse complement strand
GTTTCCGGGCTATTTTTTGGGGGTTAACAAAGTTGCGTTAACATTGTTTCCCCCCCCAATGTTGGGGGGCCTTTTAAAAAAATGGGGGGCGCATTTTTTCAATTTGCCGGTTGGGGCCCTGGTAATTTTCAAAATTCCCCGCCACAATTCGGAGGTGACTTATCATGATCGCGAAACAGGCCGAAGCCGAACACACCGAACGGGATGCCCTGGGCGCGGTGCACGTCCCGGAGGATGTCTACTATGGGGCTCAAACTCAGCGGGCGCTGGAGAACTTCCCGGTGAGTCTCCGTCCTCTGCCGCCTGGCCTCATCCATGCCCTTGGACTGCTCAAGGGAGCCGCGGCGCGGGCCAATGCCGGATTGGGGCTATTGCCGGCGAACCTGGCCGATGCCATCGAACAGGCCGCGGACGAAGTCGCCGACGGCCATCTCGATGCCCAGTTTGTCGTGGACGTCTTCCAGACCGGCTCGGGTACCTCCAGCAACATGAACGCCAACGAAGTCATCGCCAAACGCGCCAATGAACGGCTCACCGGCAAACGCCACCCCAAGGAGCCGGTTCATCCCAATGACCATGTCAACCTTGGTCAATCCAGCAACGACGTCTTTCCCACGGCGATTCACCTTGCCGCCCTGTTGGCGCTCCAGGGCAACTTGCTGCCAGCGCTCGAGGAATTGCACCGGACCTTGGCCGGCAAAGCCGGCGAGTTCGATGGCCTCGTCAAGATTGGCCGCACCCACTTGCAGGACGCCACGCCGGTGCGCCTGGGACAGGAGTTTGCCGGTTACGCCCGCATGGTGGAGCGCGGCCGGCAACGGGTCCTCGACGCGCACGACCTGCTCGAGGAGGTGGCTCTGGGAGGTACCGCCGTCGGCACCGGGCTGAACACCCATCCCGAGTTCCCGACCCGGACCCTGAGCACGCTCCAGGCGCGGACCGGGTTGCGATTGCGTCCGGCGGTGAATTACTTCGAAGCGCTGGGCAGCCGGCATGGCGTCGTCGCTACCAGCGGGGCCCTGAAGACGTTGGCCACCGATCTAATGAAGATCGCCAATGATCTGCGCTTGTTAGCGTCCGGTCCGCGCTGCGGCTTGGCCGAGATCCTTTTGCCGGCACTACAGCCGGGTTCCTCCATGATGCCGGGTAAGGTCAACCCCGTGGTGCCGGAGTCGGTCTGCCAGGTGGCGGCCCAGGTCCTCGGCAACGATATGGCCATCAGCGTGGGCGGCCAATCCGGCCTGCTGGAACTGAACGTCATGATGCCGATGATGGCCGACAACCTGCTGGAATCGATCACGTTGTTGGGCAATGTTGCGCGCTTATTCGCCCGGCGCTGCATCGCCGGCATCCAAGCGCGCCCCGAGCGCTGCCGGCAGTGGATCGAGGAGAGTCTGGCCCTGACGACGGCCCTGGTGCCGCGCCTGGGTTATGATGCCGCGGCTCGCCTGGCCCAGCAGGCGTACGAGGAAGGCACGACGATTCGTGTCGTGGCCCAGCGCGAGACCCAGCTGAGTGCGGAGGAACTCGACCGCCTGTTGGATGCCGAGCGCATGACGCGCAGCGGTTGGGAAGGAGGAGCGGAACCGGTTGGCTGAGACGCAACCAGCAGCAAGTCATTCCGGCGAGCAGGGATTCGCAGCCTGATTCTGGGTGGCACGCCCTGAGTCTTCGAAGGGCGTGCTTTCCGCAACTCCACGCCCTTCGAAGACTCAGGGCGTGCCACCCAGGTTGGAACCATGCCGTTCCACCTTCCGGAACCGACCGCTTCCGCAACTGCTCGGACACGATTCCCGTGACTTGGCATATCACTTGCAATTTCATCAGGAAGTTCCTTAGAAAGTTCCTCTCCTGCCCAAGCTCAGGGGCGACCGTTCGTGAGCTTGGGGGGAATCTAGGGCAGGGGCTGAGGAACGGAAAAGACACCGACCGCGCGTGCACAATGGGTTGGACCTTACCGGTTTCTTGACAGTGTTGAAAGAGGAGGAATATCACATGTTGAAACGCTGGCTATCAACGGGTGGCGTCCTGGCGGCCGCTGCGGCGCTGTTGCTGCTCCTGCCACAGACCAGTTCCGCGCAATTCCGACAGCGCGGTTTTGGGGTCAACGCTGGCCCCGTCGGATTCTATTATGGATCCGGCAGCCCGTACTACTACGGGGCTTACCCGGGGTATTCTGGCTGGAACCGACCCTACTACGGTTCCACCTGGTATCCCTCGAACTACGGTTGGTCCTCGGCGTGGCAGTCGCAGAACTGGTCTGGGCCCAGCTACACTTCCGACTGGTCGAGTCCCAGTTACTCCGGCTACAGCTATCCCTCGAGAACTGCTGGATCCTATTACTCCTCGGACATGAACACCGGGAGCTACTACGGTACTCCGCAGGGGGAGATGCCCAGGGCCCCGGAGCGCAACGTGGTGTTCGATGTGCGGGTGCCGCCCAACGCCGAAATCTGGTTTGAGGGCGCCAAGACCCAGCAGACCGGCATGTTCCGCGAATTTCTCTCGCCGCCGCTCGAGCGGGGGCAGGATTTCACGTACCATGTTCGGGCCCGCTGGAATGAGAACGGCAAGGAAGTGGACAAGACCCGAGAGCTCCGCGTCCGGGCCGGTGATCACATGATGATCGACTTCCTGGGCGAATCGGCCACGGGGTCGGCTTTCCCCTCGGAACAACCTCGCGGCGGAGGAGTGCCCTCTCGGACGGGACAGAATCCCGAGCGGATGCCCACGTACGGAGCGGACCGGAACCTGGATCGGACTGGCACGGAGACTGACCGCAACCTGAACCGACCTGGCACGGGAACGGAGCGGACTCCGGAACAGCCCGGCACAACTCCGAGCACTCCCCGGGGTGGGAACACGGGCAAGACCCCCGGTAGCACTCCCGACGACCGCTAAGAGTGGAGTTGGGAGCGAATGCGTGTGAGAGCTGGCGTTAGGCCTGGGGAACAGCGAACCTTGGGTTTCTGGAGCGCTCTTGCTCGAAGCTCCTCAACCCAGGGAGTAGGCTACTCTTCCCCTGCAGGGTAGCCGTCGCTTCCCCCAGGCCTGATGGCTGGTTGATTCCCCTTCATTGGCCGCGGCCGTACCGAGCCAAGGAATGCTCGTGTACGTCCGCGGCTTCGCCTTTCCCCTGTTCTGACTTCAAGAAGGAGCTCTGCTATGGCGGACACAAGAGACAAAATCAAGGACCGGATCGATCAAGCAGCCGAGAAGGGCAAGCAAATGATCGATAAGGCCAGCGCTAAGATCAGGGAAGGAGCCAAGAAGGTGGGCAATAAGATGAAAGAAACCGGCCAGAAGATCAAGGATAAAGCGGATTAACCGATTCCTTGTTTAGCCCTGAGCACTCGGACGAGCGCGCTGCCCGCGCTCGCCCGAGGCTCGCGGCTAAACAGGATGCCCGTGATTACCTTTTCGGAAGCGCCGGATAAAGCGCATAGCCGCTGACCTGCACCGGCACCTTGTACAACGTCTTGCCCGCGGTGACATAGAGGGTCTTGCCGTCGGCCCCGCCGAAGGCCAGGTTCGTGATCACATCTTCCGGAATCGGAATGCGACCGAGCAGCTTGCCCTGAGGCGTCAGCACATAGACGCCCGGTGATACCTCGGCAGTCTCGCCGGGACCGCGCGGCGTGATGATGCCGGCCGCCACCCAGAGATTGCCTCGGCTGTCCAGCCGCATGCCGTCGCCGCCGCGTCCCTTGCCGAAGTCGTACACCAGACGTTTGTTGCTCAGCGTCCCCTCCGGCGAAACATCAAAGGCCCAGATCTTGCGGGCTCCGCCCGGTCGCGGATGGCTGTCGATCACATACAGGGTCTTGTCGTCCGGCGTGATGGCGATGCCGTTGGGGCGCTCGACATCCGGTTGACTCAAGACGCGCGTCACCCGGCCATCGGGATCGATGCGGTAGACGGCTTCGACGTCCAGCTCCAGGTCGCTGCGGTCCGCGCTATAGCGTGGATCGGTGAACCAGATGCGGCCCTTGTGATCGACGCAGACATCGTTGGGGCTGTTATAGCGCTTGCCTTCGAAGCGTTCGGTCAGCACGGTCACCGCCCCGGTCTGCAAATCGGTGCGGACCATACGACGCCGGCCGCCCGGTCCATTTTCCGCCCCTTCGCAACTGATGAGCCGGCCCTGGGCGTCGAAGGTGTTGCCGTTGGTGCGGCCACTGTCGGCGCGGAAGACCGAGACCTTGCCCTCGGGCGTCATCTTCAGGATCTGATTACCGGCAATGTCGCTGAAGAAGACATTGCCCTGGGCATCCACGGCGGGACCTTCGAGGAAACAGATTCCCGCCGCAGCCGTGACCTTTGTGTCCGGCGCCACCAAGCCCGCGGGCAGGGGAACTTTCGACAGATCGACCTGACCTTGCGCTGGAAGCCAGGCCAGTAGCAGGAAGAGCATACCAGCTACTAAAGCGAGCGCTACACGTTCATTCATGGTGAGGACCTCCGTTGCAACCATTCGTTGACTGCGGAGGTGCCATTCTGCCAGCTGTTGGCGGGCAATTCCAGCAGGAAAGAAAAGGATCCGTTCGGAAGAAGCTTGATAGCGGATCGGCAGGCCGCGAAGGATTCTCTACTTGGCGAGCCGGGAGTTGACGCTCCCGGCTCGCCAAGTAGAGAGCCGCGTGTGTGCTCAATAGACTTCGATCTCGTTGGCCAGGATGGGAAGAACGCTTGCCATCATGGCCGTATGCTGGGCGAGCTGTTTGGCATAGTAGGTGCGGGCATATCCTTGAAGAACGAGGCCTTGACCGCGCACCTGGACACGGAGATCCCGCACGCGACCGTTCAGGCGCGCTTGTACCAACTCTTCGAGCCGGGAGGCTTCCGCCAATGCCGTGCTATCCACCGAGACCATGGTTGCTCCGATGCTGGGTTGTGAACACCATGTTGCGAACCAATGGGGCAAGCACCACGCACGGTTCCCACGGACTCCCTGACCTCACTCCCAACCAGTTCGATGGCCCGTTTAACAACGCCGTCCCCGGCTCGACCTCACCAATAAGGCCTCCGGGACCTGGCCTTCCGATACTGCCTGCGTGGCAGCACTCCGGCGCACTCGCGCGGGACGCCTCTGGGGTCCCGGGCGTGGCTGAGGCTCGGTCGGGGACACCGTACGCCGGTCATGGACCTCTTGCCGATCCACCCGGACCCACGCGGGTGCCGTGATGCCGAGACGAACTTTCTCTCCCTGGACCATCGTGATCGTGATGTGAATGTCGCCAGCAATCACGATCTCTTCACCCATCCGTCGGGTAAGTACTAACATGGCTGTCCCTCCTTGGGTTGGTTTGAGTCAGTTGCTTGTCCGCGAGTACAGAACACAGCGCACCTCGACTGGCCAACACGGACCAATGATGAGGTTCCGGTCGTCCCAACGCGAGACACCGGAGGACCGCAGGGGCTTGCCGGACGTACTTCAGTTAGTGAGCGAGTACCGCTCCGCCACGTTCGGTCATCGAACGGCGAGCACAAAAAAAGCCCCTCGAGTGCACCGGTGCACGGAGGGGCTGCCATAGCCACATCCTTCTACCCATCGAGAGCAGAGCTTAGCCAGATAGTAATGAACTACCCAAACCCTGTCAAGCGGTTTTGTTTTTCCGTTCTGGCCTTCTGGCCGTTGCGGGAGGAACACCACGCTTGGCCGTCGCGGGCGCTAACTGGGCGTAACAGATCTGTTCACGATCCTTAACGGTCCACCAGGTCCCCGCTTCCGGCCCGCGTAGCCGACAAAACGTCGTGCGGTTCGTAAGTGCCACTCCGCCAGAAGGTTACAATCCATCCTCGCGTCTGGGCCTTTGGGATCAGGACAAGGGAACACAATCTGCATGGGCACACAAGCACAGGTTCGCAGATATGTTCACGCGACGGCGTTGTCGCGAACCGGATTCTCTCCCAGAAGAGGGGGCAAATGCCCACGCTCACGGTTCCCCAAGCGCTGGCCTTGGCGGTGCAGCAACATCAAGCGGGCCAATTGCAGCAGGCGGAGCAGATCTATCGGGCCATCCTCCAGGTGCAGCCCCAGCAGGTCGATGCCCTGCACCTGCTCGGCGTGCTCGCTCATCAGGTGGGCCAGCATGAGCAGGCGAACGCCTCCATCCGCCAGGCCTTGCGCCTCAGGCCAAACTTTGCCGAGGCACACCTCAACCTGGGCCGGGTCCTCCAGGAGCAAGGGCAGTTCGAGAAGGCGCTGGCCTGCTTGCAGCGAGCTCTCCATCTGAAGCCTGACTCGGCCGAGGCACACAATAACCTGGGGAATCTTCTGTATGAGCAGGGGCAGCTAGCAGAGGCGCAGGCCAGTTATGAGCACGCCCTGCGCCACCAGCCCGACTATGCCGAGGCGCACAACAACCTGGGGACTGTCCTCCAGGAGCAAGGGCAGCTGGCACAGGCGCAGGCCAGTTATGAGCAGGCCCTGCGCCTCCAGCCCAACTATGCTGGGGCGCATAACAACCTGGGGACTGTCCTCCAGGAGCATTGGCAGCTGGCGGAGGCTCAGGCCAGCTTTCAACACGCGCTGCGCCACCAGCCCGACTTTGCCGAGGCGCACAACAACCTGGGGAATGCCTTTAAGGACCAGGGGAAGTTCGCGGAGG
>JBGQLF010000604.1:0-6620 GCA_041499985.1 Gemmataceae bacterium | reverse complement strand
GTCCGACCGGAACTTCTTCCGCCTGCAACGTGCGCTTACCCTGGCTGAACTGGGAGAGCACGCCAAGGCCGCAGCGGAGGCTGATGACCTCGCCCAGGCAAAGGGCGTCACGGCCGAGACACTCTATAATCTGGCGAGCGTGCACGCTCTGGCGTCGGGGGCGGCGGTTAAGGATACTTCATGGTCGCAGAGCGACCGAGACCGGCTGGCCGAGCACCACGCCGCCCACGCGGTCGAGCTGCTGGGAAGGGTCCAGGCGACCGGCTATTTCAAGGACAAGGCCAAGGTCGAGCACCTCAAAAAGGACCCTGGCCTCGACCCGCTCCGGTCGCGCGACGACTTCAAGAAGCTGCTGGCCCAGCTCGAGGCGAACCTGCTCCCCGCACGGGAGCCCAAACCGTAGTCCAACGCCGGCGACCGTACAAAAGAGTTCCTTTGCCGAGGTGATTCCCCGAACACCGGCCCGGAGGATACAGCGGTCCTACCTTGGTGTCCTGTGACACCTCTACGGCTCCGTCATTCTGCTTCGCTTCGCTGTGCCAAGCGCGCCAGGTCGTCCCCGCTCGGTCGCGTTCCTTCACTGGCCCGGGCCCTCCTTGAAAAGATCTTCCAGTATTTTGGCCGGTTGCTCCCACAGACGGCAATCCTCTCCTAGAGCGGGCTCATCCGTTCCAGCAATCTCGACAGCAACCAAGAGCTGCACGGCAGCGAGGAGTCTTCCATGAAGCGGTTCCTGAACAGCGTCGCCAAGTGGTTCACCGAAGAGTCCCAGGCCCGGCGCCCACAGAGATTTCGACCTTCCCTGGAGGTGCTCGAAGACCGCCGAGTCCTGTCCACCATTACCTGGACCAACCGGGGGAGTTCCGCGACGGACTCCGACGGCTTCGGCGCTGTCTTTGGCGCCCAGGCGGACACCGCTCGGGCCGTGGTGGACGCGGCCGTGCAGAGCTGGCAGAACGTGATTCAGAATTTCAACTACGCCAGTGGCCAGAACAACTTCGACCTGACTCTCGAGACGAATCCGGCCAATCGTTCCAACGGGGCGAGTGCAGGCTTTAACTCGGCCTGGGACGATGCGTCGGGCAAAGGCATGCAGGGGGACATTAAACTGGGCGTGGGATCGGACGGTCATGGTGCCGGTTACTTCCTCGACCCGACTCCCAATGAGTCCACGGAATTCCAAGGCGGCCTCGCCAACGCTTACGCCGCCAAGGCCACGCCGGGCGGTCCCGCGGCCGGTCGCTCCGATCTATTCAGTGTCGTCGTGTTGGAACTGACGCACGAGATGGGATTAAGCCCCGATGGGCATCAGAGTTTTCAAAAAGATGCCCACCACTATCTCAAGAACACAGGCAAGGCGGATCCGAACCATCCAGGCACGTTGTTTACCTTTACCGGACCGGGTGTCAATGCCCTGTTTACGAGTGACGATGGGGGGAGTCCACGAAACCCGACCGTGGCCATCCACACCGCCGAGCCCGGCGCTTCGTATACGGATCCCGCCACGGGCATTACCTACGTGGGTCTCAACGACTCGGATAATGCCTATTACCAGCCGGGCCAGCGCCTGTTGCCGTCCAAGATGGACGCCACGATCTTGGCGGATGATTACGGGTATACCATCAACACGCCCGTGTCCTTCGCGGACCAGGCGGCGGCCCGTGCCCCAACCTCCCCGGGACCGTTGGTGGCAACGGCGGTTACCAGCACGCAACTGGACCTGTCCTGGGCCGCGGCCACCGGCGCCGACGGCTACCGCCTTTACTCCTGGGACGGCAGCAGCTGGCAACTATTCGCCAGCCTGGGCGCGAACGTCACGAAGACTCCGGTCACGGGCCTGACGGCAGGCACCACCTACTACTTCTTGGTGGAGGCCTATAATGCGGTCGGCAGCACGGACGCCGATTGGATCCAGGTCACGTCCTTGGCCTCGGCCAGCGCCCCGACCTCCCCGGGGCCGTTGGTGGCAACGGCGGTTACCAGCACGCAGCTGGACCTGTCCTGGACGGCGGCCACGGGCGCCGACGGCTACCGTCTTTACTATTGGGACGGTAGTAGCTGGCAACTATTCGCCAGCCTGGGCGCAAACGTCACGAAGACTCCGGTCACGCGCCTGACGGCAGGCGCCACCTACTACTTCTTGGTGGAGGCCTTTAATGCGGTCGGCAGCAGTGACGCCGATTGGATCCAGGTCACCACACTGGGCTAAAGCAGCGCTCGACGAACCGAAACGCTCGGCGAAGAGTTCCCAAGCCAACGACCCACGGAGAACACGAGGACACGGGAACGAAGATCGCGAGGACCAGTGGGGGTTCTCCCGTTCTTCTTCTCCCTGTGCTACCCGTGCTCTCCGAGGTTCGTTTGGCGGCTAGAGCGGTTGGCGTACGGGTGTAGCGGTGGAGGTAGGTGCCGCGAGCCGAGCGGCACCGGGCCAAGCGGCTCGCGGGAGCCGGGTCCGGCTCGGCTCGCCGGACCTACCTCGCTACACGCCGCCGCAAAACGCTCTAGTCGTAGACGAGGACAAGCGACAGAACCAGTATCCCAGCCCGGCTGACACAGACTTGCAAGGTTCTCCAAGATGGCAAGGGAAACCGCAGACCCGCAGTCCGTGGAGGAGACCGCCCGCCGGCAGTTCGAGAAGGCCGGGCACTCCCGCTGGCTGCAACCGATCGAACTCTCTACCCACCCAGATAAGCTCTAATTGCGCCGGCCGTCGCGGCTCCTTCGACCCCAACATGTTTCTTGAGCGGCTTGCTGTCCCGGGTCTTGGCCGAACGTCCGCGCCGGAATTCCTCCACGAAGGACACGAACAAGCACGCAGCAAGAAGCGTCGAAGGCGGATGCCTTGGTGTACCTTCGTGTCCTTCGTGAATCCCTGTCCGAGGAGACGGTGCCGGAGTCCACGGCTCTACGGGAAAACAAATTGGGAAAAATTGGCCGCTTACTTCCAAGAATGGCAATTCCCTAGTAGAGCGGACAGATGCGTTCCGACTCTCCCGAACCCGACCGTGGGACGGAAGCCTACTTGATTCACCCCCGCTCTCCGCAGGAGGAACTGCTGCCGGACGATGTCCTGCCTCTGCCCGGTCTCTCTCGAACGGAGTTACGACGGCTGCTGTTTGCCAGGCCCGAAGGTGTTCCGTTCACGACCGATCGCTGCGCAGAACTGCTGGCGGCCGGGCGCCAGGGCTTGCTGGGCTGGATGACGGTCTATTGGCTGACGACCCTAGCTCACCGGACCGGGAACGAAGCCAGGATCCAGGAAGCCCGGGAGGTGTGGCAGGCGACGATGCGGTCCGTGCTGGACGATCTGGGCTCCGGGCTGGCCGTTCCTCTCACGCGGCGGCTGGAAGAGTTGCAAGTAGCGCGGGCCGTCTTCTTGCCCGACAGCCTACTGGCACTGTTCCCCTTGCACGCCGCGCCGCTACCGGGAGCCGCCGAGGAGCGGCGCCACCTGGGGGATCGGTTCGTCATCTCCTACGTCCCTTCAGCCACCTCGCTCTTGCGCTGTCTGCGCCTGGCCGAAGAGCATCGGCACCACCCGGAGCCGAACGTCACCGCCATCGCCAACCCGGACGGATCCCTCGTCTTCGCCGCTCTTGAGGTAGACGCCATTGTCCCCCACTTCCCCGAGCGCGCGCGGGTCGCCCACGGTTCACGAGCGAGCCTGCCGTGGCTCCTCCAGAACACTCCAGGGGCCGACTTCCTGGAGTTATCCACCCACGCCTTCTACTACCCGGGCCGCCCGTTCGACTCCTCACTGCTGCTGGCCCATCCGCAAGGGCACACGGCGCCACAGTGGCTGGAGGCAGGCCGTGACCTGGACGCTCTCCAGGTGGACTGCGAGCGGCTGACGCTGAACGATGTCTGGGCCTGGCGGCTCGATTTGAAGCGTGGTTGCGTGGTCTGCGCCAGCGCCTGTGAGACGGGGCAGATAGAGCCGACGGCCGCAGACGAGGAGCACTTCGGGTTTCCCGCCGCCTTCCTCTCGTGTGGGGCGTCTGCCGTATTTGCGACCTTGTGGGCCGTGGACGACCTTTCCACCGCCTGGCTGATGGAGCAGGCTTACGAAGCGGATGCTAGCGCGCAACCCGCTGCGCCCCGCCGAGGCGTTGCAGGAAGCCAGCCAGTGGCTGCGAGGGCTCTCCCGCGACAAGGTGCTGGAACGAATCCAAACACTGATCCAGGATCGGGAGCAAGAGCAGCTGTCAGGCGGCTGGAAGGCTCTCGGCGCCGAGGAGATCACGGCCCGTCATTACGCGCTGGCGAGGTTGAAAGAGCGCTGGGTGGCTGTCGCCGAAGGACCGGAGCGACCGTTTGAACACCCTTCCTTCTGGGCGGCTTTTGCCGTCCATGGCAGCTGATCTGCCGGCCCCTGGTCACGTCAGCGCTGGGGGCTCTTCCTGAATCACGATGACCCGGTGCGGGCTCGCCTCGGCTTCGAGCTGTCGCAAGACGGCCTGGGCCGCGTCGGCCTGCCCCGGATGGATGTAAACCCGGATGGCGTTCTGCGCCAGGCTGATGCCCAGCCCGTGAATCCCGGCCTGCCCGAGATAGCGGCGGCGGAGTCGCTGCTTCACCGTGTCGAGAGTACTTGCGGTCATGATCGCCTCCTCTCACAAGAGCTGGCCAGCCTTGGCGATGACGGCGGAGACGCTCAGGGTAGCGGCACGGCCGACCACGCCGCCCCGGAAGCCGGCGCGTAACAAACGGGAACTCAAGACCTGCTTGGCCTGGAGAGCATCGTGGAGGGTCGGCATCTCTTACCTCTCTACCGCGGAGACGGCAGTCGCCTTCGTATCTTGTGAAGCAAGCAAGGACTCCTTGACCTGTCTGAGACTGGCTGAACGAAACCTCTACCCATGTGAATGGTAACACGCGCGGGGTATTCTTGCCAGGGGCCTGCGCGAGATCGGCAACACCTGCGCTGTCCTCATCGGCCAGCACGACGCCATCACCCACCAACACAGGCCGGCCAGCGGTTCTGGACACAAGCGTTGTTACACCGGAAGAACTTCTCCGCCGAATCGCATCACTCCTGAGAAGTCGTTCGCTTCCGCACCTCTTCCAGCAAGCGCTTGGTCTTCTCGTCGGCCGGATTGAGCTGGCTGGCCTGTTGCAACTGCACCAGCGCGTCGGCATCCTGGCCGCTCTGTGCCAGCAGCTCTCCCAGGTCTCGGTGGCCTTCAGCGAAATTGGGTTTGAAACGCACGGCATTGCGCAAGGCTTGCAGCGCTCCGGTCGGGTCGCCCTGCTGTTTCAGGCACTGGCCGCGATTGTAATGAGCATAGGCATGATCCGGCTTGAGCTCGATCGCTTTGCCGTAGCAGTCGGCGGCCGCGCGGAATTTCCCCTGCCTTTCCAGGGCGATGCCCAGATGAAACTGGGCAGCAGGATCGTCGGGCCTCCGGCGAGCAGCGTTCTGCAATACCGCCTCAGCGGCCGGGTAATTGGGTGGTTGCAGTTTAAGGTAAGTGTTGCCCAACGCCAGGAGAGCGTCATAGGACTCGGGGTGTTGGCGGACGGTGTCCTGTAATACTCCAAGCGCCTGGCTGACCCGACCTTGATGGACCAACTGCGACGCGAAGGCAATCTGCGGCACGGTCCCAACCCGCAAGCGTTCGACTTCTTCGACGTGGGCATCGGGCCAGAGAGTTTTGGGCGGCAAGCGGTCTACGATGCGGCGCTCTTCGTCAGCGGCCTTCTTGTCTCCCTGGCGGAACGAGATTTCGGCAAGCAAAGCATGGGTAGCCTGGACCCAGGGTGCCTCGTTGGCGGAGGTGTGCAGGTGCTTCAAACTGGTCGGCAGATCACCCCGCGCATAGGCCAGGCAGCCCAAGCCGAGGTGGGCGCGGGGGTTGGAGTTCTCCACCGCCAGGACGTGGTGGAAGTATGGCTCCGCTTCGTCGGAGCGGCCGAGGCCCAGGAGAACTTCGCCGAGAAGCAGGCAGGGAGGATCCGCCGGCCCGCTAAGCTTGGCGGCGCGTTGCAGGCAAGCCAGGCCCGCCTCCGGATCGAAGATGAGCAGATCCAGGGCCTGGTGGTAAGGCCAGCGCGGGTCGGCGGGATCGAGCTTCTCAGCCTGGGCGAAGCAACGGTTCGCTTCGCTGTTGAAATCGTGGGCGCGCAGGACCATGCCCAGGCGCCCCCAGGCCGCGGCGGAATGGGGCGACTGCTCCACGCCGCGGCGGGCCGTTTCGATAGCCTCGGCCAGGCCAGGCGCCGCGTCGTGCACATCCACCGCGGGAGGTGACGGTGCCGCGGATCGCGCCCGAACCAACGCAAGGATTCCCAGAGTCAGGAGGGCGACCGCCACGACTCCTCCACCACCCAGAAGATAGCGATAGCTTCTGCGGGTCATTCCGCCCGGGACCGGCGCTTCGCTCGGGATCCTGCTCATTGGTTAGGCCCCTTGTTGCTCCTGCCTTCGCCCTTGCGCAACGTGATCCGTCGATCCACGGCCGGTCCGGGGAAGCTTTCCTCGGTACCATCCGGCCAGACGACACCCACCGCGTCTACCTGGTCGGCCTGCCCGAGCCCGAAATGAACGCGCGGGTCGCCGCTGCACAGGTAACTCTGCCCGGGGTTGACCAACCCGATCCAGCGGCGCTTGCCTGCCT
>JBGQLF010000603.1:0-6628 GCA_041499985.1 Gemmataceae bacterium | reverse complement strand
GGATGCTGCCGATACTCTGGCCCTGTTGCTTCGTATGATGGGCAACGAGGTCTACACAGCTTACGACGGCCTAGAAGCCGTGCGAACGGCGGCGACGTTCCAGCCGGAGGTGGTTCTAATGGACATCGGCTTGCCGAAACTGGACGGCTACGAGGCGGCTCGCCGGATCAGAGAACAGCAAGGAGGCAGCGACCTATTGCTGATCGCTCTGACCGGCTGGGGGCAGGACGAGGCCAAGCGCCGCTCGCAAGCAGCCGGGTTCGATCACCATCTGACGAAGCCAGTCGAACTGGACAGCTTGCAAAGGTTGCTGGCTGCCCTTCAGCCGACTCCAGCTTGACAAGCATCTTGTCCAACCTGTGGACCCCGCCACACTGCAAGGACTGCTGGCGACTCTGGATGAAGGGAAGGAGCCGACGATGCACAGTGGGCAATAGGTGAGGGCATCTTCGTCATCGTCCTGGTTGATCTTCACGAGTCTTCTTGAGGTTGTCAGCTAATTCCTCATTCCTGCCGCCGCACGAACAGCCACGCATCTCCTGCCTGGAAGACGCGCTTCCAGGCGCTGGAGCGCTCCACCTGGGGCAACAGACCGGTACCCGCATGGTAGCCAGCGTCCAGCAGCAGATAATCTACCTGATAGCGATCAAGAATCTCGGCCCAGTCGGGCCGTCCGCAGGTAATGGCAGCATATTGTGTCCAAATATCATCAGGATAGATCTCAATGCGTCCGTCCATGAAGACGGTGTAGCGCGGTGCCAGCGCCCAGGTTAGGTATTCACCCCACTCGAAGCGGCAGAAAATCCGTGCGGGAGTAGCGCGGGCGGGCAACGAAGCGACGGCGGCCTCCAACTCGGTCTGGGTCTGAGGGGCAGTCCGCCGAGCCGGCGCCAGCAGCGGATTGTAGGCTGCCATTCCCGGCACGCTCAGAACCACGAACAGCACGAGCACGCCGAACATGGCCGTGACGCCCCGCGACGGTGGCTCAACCACTTCACGCCCCGCGCGGCTCGGCCAATTGGCCGTCAGCGAGGCCGCCACAATCGGTGCCGTGGCAAGCAGCCACCAGACCACCATGCGCGCCGAGCCACAAGCCAGGGGCAGAAAGCAGAGGACCAGGCACACCTCACGGACCGTTGGCCGCCGTCGTGGCAAGGCGAACGCCACCACGACGAGCAACAACGACAGGACCCAGATTTTGCCCAGGAGCAGATCGAGAGTGGGCGGTACCCACTCATCAATGCGCCGCCCTGCGGCCGCCGAGGACGTGATGGCGACATATTGGTACAGCTTCCAGCCATAGGGATTGATCAGGGTCGCCAGCACGCTCGCCACCAAGCACAACACCAGGGCCAGAAGCTGCCGATCGCGCCAACCGGCCAGTCCTCGAGTCCCCACACATTCCCCGACCCGCGCCAGGAGGAAACAGCCGATCAGCAGGAACCCCACGGGAAACGCGCCGTGCAGATTTGCCCACAAGGCCAGCAGTAGCGGTGGCAGGCACAGCAACCAGCGTCGTCGCTCGGCCGCATCGAGCACCGTGTAGAGCAGGACGAACAACAGCAGCGAGAAAGTCTGGGGGCGGATCGTCAAGACCTGCCACAGTCCGAAAAAGGTGAACACACCCAGCGCGGCTGCCGTGCCCAGCGAACCCGAGGTGCGCCGGCAGAGCGACACCAAGAGGCCCATCGAGCCAGCCAGTAACGCGGCGTTGACAAACTGAATGAGTGGCAACCCACCCCAGGTGTACAGGTGATAATAACCAACTTGCGTCAGCCAGTTGCAATCCTGAAAGGCTTGCCCGGCCACCGTGTACGTGAAGCGGTCGGTATTCAGCAACTGCCCCTCGGTGACGATGGCGCGTCCGCGGGCCAGGTGATGCCAAAAATCCGCCAAGTAATTGGGATTAGTTGCCGTGGCGATGAAGACCAGGGCCGGAGCGATACTAGCGCGCAACCAGCTGCCCGACAAGGCCGGGATGCGTATTCCCTGGGTCATACAGCCGTTCCCCTGTGGGAGCATTGGGGAGAACAAAGCAAGACTGTACAACTATAGGTCTTGTTCTGGATGCCTGCCGGTTAGGGTAAATCCTCCAGCCGGGCTCGCACCTCGTCGATGATCCGATCTGGCGTCGAGGTACCTGCGGTCACACCGACGACACGCACGCCCGTAAACCACTCGGGATGCAGTTCCGCGGCGCCGGCAACTTGGTAAGCCGGCCGGCCGAGGCCGCGAGCCAGTTCGGTGAGCTTCCGGCTATTGTTGCTATCCGGTCCGCCGACAACCACGATGACCTCGCAGGCGGCGGCCAGACGGCGGAGGGCGATTTGCCGATCCTTGGTCGGTTGGCAGACGGTGTCGATGAAGCGCACGTCGGCAGTGGGAAAACGGCGGCGCATCGTCTCGACCAGCGCCAGGACATGCTCCAGAGGCTGTGTTGTCTGGGCGACGACGCCGAGTCGCGGACGCCCTTCCAGTTGGTCCAGGTCTTTTTCATGCAGCACAATGGTGTACTCCGCCAGGTCGCCCACCAGGCCGCGCACTTCGACGTGACCCGCCTGACCGATGACGACCGGATGGCGTCCCTCGGCGACCAGCTTGAAGGCCGCCTGGTGCACGCGCTTGACCAGGGGACAGACGGCGTCGTGGACTTGATGGCCCTCCGCGCGCAACTGCTGTTTTACCTGCCTGGCGGTGCCGTGAGCCGTCAAGAGCACCGCTTGCGTTTGCACTTGCTCGGGCTGCTGTGCCCGCACGGCTCCTGCGGCATCCATCTGGGCCACCACATCGGGGTTGTGTACCAGGTCGCCGAGAATGGTCAGCGGCCCTTGCTGCGTCAAGCGCAATGCCAGGCCAATGGCATCCCGCACGCCAAAACACATCCCCAGATGATCCGCCATCTGGACTTCCATGATTTGCTCCTTTGTCAGGGGTCTGTGCCGAGTACTCAGTACGGATCCCTGATCCCTGATCCCTGACTCATGCTCCAGTCTGTCCGCGTCCCTGCTGCACAATCGCTTCGAGCTGATCGAGGTAACGGGTGAAGGCCTTGCGGCCGGTCCGGGTAAGCTGGCAGGTGGTCTGCGGCCGGCGTCCAACAAACTGCTTGTCCATCGCCACGTAGCCCTTTTCCTCGAGCTTTTGTAGATGCACGCTGAGATTGCCATCGGTCATCTCGAGCGTGTCGCGCAGTTCCGTGAACGTGAGGCGGTCCACCGCGGCGAGCACCGAGACGATGGCCAGCCGGCCGCGCTCGTGCAGCATCGGGTCGAGATCTTCCATCAAACGCTTCAGGGCATTCACGAGGTGTACTCAACAGGTAAGTGATCAGGCCACCGAGCGGTGCAGGCGGACTGTCGCCTGACGGCGTTCAATGGTCAGCAAGGCCGAACCCAGGCCGACGTGACCCAGGCCGAACACCAGTCCCATCATGAGGACTGCCCATGCCGGTCCTAGCCAAAGCGTCCAGCTGCCCAGGAGCAAGACCGTGACGCCGAGCCAGCGGATCGGAGACGGAGCATAGGCCGCGGTGGCCAGCGCTCCCTGGCCGTAGCACAGCATCCAGATGCCTGGCAACCAGAGATGTTCACCCTGGGCGAAGAAGAAGAAGCTCAGCACCAGAGCGGCAAAGAGCGAGGGCAGCAGGGCCAGGAGCACGGTGCGGGCCTGGCGCGACCACACTTGTTCGCCCCGCGCCCGACTGCGGAGAATCGTGCCCGAGGAAGTGGCCAACACGGAACCTGCAAAGACGCTGGCCCAGATCGCGCCGAAATGCCAGGGATTGTCCGCATCCAGCACGAGGAAGGCCAACGCTCCTGCGCCGGCCAGGCTGCCGGCCACCAACCCGGCCCGGGCGGTGAGCAATTGATATTGGCAGGTACGCTCCATCAGCGTGCGGATGACTTCCAAGGTGTGAGCCGCCTGACGCGCGTCCATTGGTCCTCCTCCGTAAATTACTTTGTGACGCAAAGTAATCTAGCAAGCTTTTGCCGTCGCGTCAAGCAGAAGAGAAGCCTGGGGTAGCGCGACCCAGGAGCCAGGAGATGCTTCTGCCCCGCTTGAACCGCGCGCAGGCCACGTAGCCGAGCCTGCCAACTTCTACGCTTCCTCGAAGCCGTAGTGATCAAAGCGCAGAGTGCGACAATTCGCGGTCACGTCGCGCAGCTCGCTGACCAGGCTTCGCTCCGCATGGCCGAGGGTTCGTGCGAACACGTCGTTTCAGCGGTTCCACATTACACCGAGCAGGATTTGTGGATCGGCCAGGTTCGGAACCAGCGTCTTTCGGCCGGGCCCTTTCGGCATGCCGTCCTGCAACGCCTCGGCCTACTTGTCGGCCAGGACAGCTTTCAGTTCCCGTTCGACATACGGGGTCAGGCCGGCGCTGAGGGAGTCCAGCACTTTGCCGACGCGGTCGCGGTTGGTGATGCCCATGGTCTGCCTTCCTTACATCAGCTCAAAGAAGCTTTCCCGGTTCAAGTGCGGGAGGTACTTTCGCGCCTGGGTCTCTAAAGGCTGGCCGCCGGAGAGGAAAAACCACCCGTCGATGCCTCCCCGGAAACACCAGCGCTCAACGGCATAGAACCGCTTCTCCTCATCGACCAACGTGAAACGTAGCATGGCGCTGTAACTCGTGTGTTTGCCGATCCATTCCCGGTGGGCTGCCCCGGCGTCTGGGAACGCCCCGAAGAGTTTGCTCAGCAGGTTCACGGAGGCAACGGGGTCGGTCCCGGGCGTGTAAATCACCAGGCTGTCTGCCTGAATGTCTACACAGAAATACTCGACGCCGGCCAACTCGCGCACCCAGCGAGCGAGCATCTCGCGCTCGACAGACAACACCCGCGAGGGACGAACCTTCCGAACGGAGACGAGCCCGCGCTCCGGGTGCTCGTAGATTTCGTATCCTTCGGGCATCTGCTCGACTGGAACGCCCTCGGCCTTCTTCGAGGCGTAGTACTTGGGCTTGCCGGTCTTGGTCTTACCCTGGAGCAAGTAGTAACGTTCGCCGCAGCGGTTCACGTATTCGAAAGGCATAAGAGCACCCCCTGCCCACACCAACCCGACGCGCCCGCGACGGCCGCCAGCGCGGGCTGACTGCATGTTAACCCGACGCGCCCGCGAGGGCGGGAGGATCTCCCCCTAAGGAGATAGCTGTCCTTGAAGATGGTGGCAGCTTCGGCGTGCAATTCTCTCAGCGGTGCTGAGAGTTTGGCCGGTGACAGGACGGTTCGCTCGAAGAGCGCGCCATTCAGTTGACGCTGAAGCTCTCGAAAGGACCAGCGTTCCCGATAGGCGAGCCGCAAGGAGAATTCTCGCTCCTCGTCCCGCTTGCAGCGGCTCATGATCGCCAGATTGTGGGTCCAGGACAATTCTCGCAACAGTGTTGCGAGCTTTGGCTGGTCGCGGTAGGTCTCGTAGAACTGCCGCATGCGCCAGAGGTTACTGGCGGAAAACCCCCTCATCCCCGGTTGACGGCGCCAGATGTGCTCGGTCAGGGCCTCGACGGTTCCCTCGCCCCAGGCGCCCGTGGCGACCTTGCGGCTGATGTGCTCGCCGATCTGCCAGTACAGGTCGATCAACTCCTTGTTGACGGCGGTCACGGCACGGCCGCCCTTCTTATCCGTGCCAGCCGTGGTCTTCTGGCTCGTCCCTTTCATGCACGGTGGCTTGGCACGGTGAGAGCAGGATCGCCGCCTGTCGTGTTGCGATCGTGCCGACTCGGGACTTCTAGCGCCAGCGGGAGCGGGAGCGCTCCTCGCCGGCGCTACCGGAAGGTAGCAGTCCAGACCTCACTTGACCGTCAGCAGCTTGTCCTCGGCCGGGAAGGTGGTCAGGACCAGGTTCTTGAAATGCACTTCCTGCGGCACCTTGTTGGAGTGGAGCTGCAGGCCAATCGGTCCTTCCTTGATGCGATCGGGTTCCGGATCGCGCCAATCAATGACGGGGGCGCCATTGACGGCCACGCGCACGCGGTTGCCCTGGGCCAGGATTTCCAGATCGTTCCAGTCATGCTGCTTGCCGACAGCCCTGGCCGGCTTGCCATCTACGGGAAGCCCGTTGCGACCAAACAGGTCGTACATACCCCAGCCGGAGGGGAACATGACCAGGTGGCCTGCATAGGTATACTTATCCTGCTCCGGAGCCACCCGTCCCCAGAACGCGATCCCCGAGTGCATCTCCGACTCGACCAGTTTCACCGTGGCCGTCAGCCGAAAATCGCTGAACGTGCGCTTGGTCAGCAGGTAGGTACTGACTTTGATCGGCTCCGTGTTCTTCGCGACAATGACGCCGTCCTTGACAGACCAAAGGTGGGAAAAGCCTTCCCAACCTTCGAGGTTCTTGCCGTTGAACAGCTGGAGCGTCTCGGATTTGCCCGGGCGCGGCGGTACAACGGGGGCGGCCTTGCCTTTGTCATCGGCCGCGACGGTGGCACCGAGGCTGAGCAGGAATGCGCTGCCCACGATGCCCGTCCAAACGCAGAGGTGGCTGCGTCTCATGGGGGAGTCCTTCTATTGGAAACCCTATCAGGTTCTGGATGAGCTCTAACCAGAAATACAACGGGAAATCCCGGGTGTGCTCGAAGCAGCTTCCCCCCACCCATATCATGGCTTCGTTGGGTATTTTGGATCGG
>JBGQLF010000602.1:0-6629 GCA_041499985.1 Gemmataceae bacterium | reverse complement strand
TGTGCCTGACGCATAATCTCCTCAAGATCTGGCGCTACCGCTGCGCGCCGAGCGAAATCTAACCCCTGGCGGAGTGGCAAAAAGGAAGGAAAGAGGACTCCGATAGGGGAATATCGACTAATTCTCGGACGGACTCCTAGAATGGCGGAATGCGATTCCGTGGGTACGTTGGCGCTGGGTCATCGCCGTGGTCTGCATCGCGTGCGGGGTGGCTATACAGATCGCGGTGGCAGTCTCCCCTCACTTTTGGCATGGACGATGGAACGACGCGGCGAATTTAGGGTCGTTTGAGGCAGTCGGGTATGCGGCTGGATTGGGTGTACTTGCCCCGTACCTTCTGCACAGGCGAGGAGATAGGTTGAACCACGTCCGCCCTTAACGTGCAAAAATTGCCGTTCCTTGGAGTGACCCCCAGCTGCTCGTCCTCGGTCACGAGGCCAGCACCAACCACCGAGGCAGTGGTTCCTTCTGGAGCACGACCATGATAGCAGCCAATCCGAAACTCGAGACCCTGTCCGACGCCGACCGCCAGTCGCTGGAGTCCTGGCTAGTGCAATTCGACCAATCCTGGGACGAGAACCGCCTGGCGGATCAGGTACGCGAACGATTGCCCGTGGGGACACCCGTGCGTCTGCCGGGGTTGATCGAGTTGATCAAGATCGACCTGAAACGACAGTGGCAACGGGGCCGGCAACCGACCGTCGAAACCTATCTGGAAGCTTATCCGGAGCTGGGGGACCGGGACACCGCCCCGGCCGACCTGCTCCAGGCGGAATACGCGGTGCGGCGGCAGTTCGGCGCCTCGGCCTCGTGGAGCGATTTTGCCCAACGGTTCCCGCGCCAGGTGGACGCCCTGCGGCAACTCTTGGAACAATCCCAGGAGACCGTCACCGATTCGCCTGGGGCCCAGTCCAGCCTGGCAACCATCCAGCCGGCGCCTTCGACGGTTTCAACAGCCCGGCCTTCAGGAGACGTCGGAGTCTTGCCCGAGCAGTTCGGCCGTTACCGTATCGTCAGGCGACTGGGCAAGGGCGGCATGGGTTCGGTGTACCTGGTCCACGATTGCCAGCTCGACCGGCAGGTGGCCCTGAAAGTGCCCAACTTCAGGCCCGACGACGATCCGGAAATCCTCCAGCGCTTTTACCGCGAGGCTCGGGCTGCGGCCGCGCTGCACCACCCGAACCTCTGCCCGGTCTACGACGTGGGCGAGGTCAACGGCATCCACTTCCTGACGATGGCCTACATCAGCGGCCCGTCGCTGGCGGAGTATGCCCGGGCCCACCAGCCCGTGCCGCAGGAACAGGTAGCTATTCTCGTCCGCAAAGTCGCCCTGGCCCTGGCGCAGGTCCACCAGCACGGCGTCATCCACCGCGACCTCAAGCCGTCGAACATCATGCTCGACGCCCAGGGCGAGCCGGTTGTCATGGACTTCGGCTTGGCCCGTCGGGTCAACACAAGCGATACCCGGCTCCACCCAGGGCGGCGCCCTCCTGGGCACGCCCGCGTATATGTCCCCCGAGCAAGTAGCCGGCGACAGGGAATTGATCGGCCCCGCCAGTGATACCTACAGCCTGGGCGTCATCCTGTACGAGCTGCTGACCGGCCGCCTCCCGTTCCAGGGGTCGATGACTTCCGTCCTGGTGCAGATCACCACGGAGTCGCCCCCGCCGCCGTCGGCGCAACGTCCCGATCTCGATCCCCGGCTGGAAGTCATCTGCCTGAAGGCACTGGCCAAGAAGCCCGCCGAGCGCTACGCCTCGATGGGGGAGCTGGCCGCCGCGCTGGCGGAGTGCCTGGACAGCCAATTCCGGCCGCCGAGCCCACGGTTCGACAAGGGGAACGCCGGCACGCCTCCAGCTCCTCCCGGAGGTGTCAGCCGGCGCAGGTGGTGGATGGCCGCGGGTGGCACCGCCGCGCTCGTACTGCTTGGTACCATCATCGTGACGCGCAGCCAACAAGGCACCATCACCGTGGAAGTCCCCGAGGACAATCCCACAATCACCGTGAACGGCGAAGTGGACAGCAGGGCTACAGGGCAAGAGGCGCCGGCCAAAGTCGTGACCAAGAAACCGGCTGCACCGAAACCCTTTGCGCCACCGCCACCGAAAGTCCCCTCGCCCCCGCCCACTACCCCGGTGAGCGCTGCCAAGCCCAGCGCTGACCCAAATAATCCAACCTCACTCCAGCGCGACGAGGTGGTCAAGGGGCGGGTGGACGCCGAGTCCAAAACCAACAAGGCCCACTACTGGCTCCTCGACCTGCCCGCTGGCGAGTACAAGGCCGTGGTGGACATGGAGCGGGCCGACCGCCGTAATTCGAACATCCAGGGAGAGGTGCTCCTGCTCGGGCCAAACGGAGAGAACCTTGGCCGGCTGGGGCATTTCAACGAGATCGACTACCGCGCCCGGCGCGTGTTTCCGCTGCGGCTGGACAAGCCGCTCCAGGGGATGGTGCGCGTGACAGCCGACGTGATGACGGACTACCATCTGGGCCTGTTCCTGGCAAAGGCTGCCGTGCCCACGCCATTTTTCCAGAAAACCCCCAAGGTAACTCCCCTCAAGCTGGGGGAAACCTTCGCCCCGCCGGCGCTGGACGGCAGTAGAGCGGACACCTGCGATGCCTTCTGCGCCATGACCCTGCCCGCGGGTGACTACAAGCTAACGGTCGACTTCCGCCGGGTGGACGGCCGGAAGAGCAACATCCAAGGGAGCGTGCAGGCGCTAACCATGGACGGCATGGTCACGCGGAACCTGGCCCGGGTGAACGAGATCGATAGCCGTGCGGCCACCACCATCAAGTTGGCCCTTTCCGAAGAACAGTCCCTGATCTTCCGCTTGGTGGCGGAGCAGGAACTAGAGGCGACGTTCAAGGTGGACCGGCTGCAAGAGGAGTAACCGCAAACGAACTTGCGGTTTAAGCTCTGTCCAACGACTCTTGGGAGGCAGTTGTTGCCGCTTCTCTCCTTGAAACCGCCACCGAGCGTGACAGCTTGCGTCTAATTCGTGCCTGGAAGTAAAGTGGCGCTTGGGGTCCGGTTCTGGCACCGCGTACGTCGCGCAGCGGCGAGGAAGTCAAATGGCTTGCGTGATTGTAGCCGGGTTTCCGTTCATACCACCATGGCCCTTCATTATCCTTTGCGGTTCTGCGCCATTTTTGGCGATCGGCGCTGTCGTGGGCGGTGTCGTGACGTATTGGACAGGCGTATCATCGTTTCTCCCTGCGGTTGGTGGTGCGGTCGGTGGCGTCCTAGGGGCGTGGTTGGCCTTCCTCCCATTTCCCTTGGTTTATCCCAACGCAAGCGAGGTAAACAAACCCTGGGTCTTGACGGCCATGTTTCTGGGTGCGTTGGTGGCAAGCGGGATACTGAGCAGCGTTGTTGCCCTTTGGAAAAAGGGACGAAAACCGCCGTCCTTGTGAATTCATTTACGCTGATTCTCTACAACGGGTATGAGGGACAGGCCCGGACGCCAGTGCCCTATCGCCTGCTCCCGTGAACGTGGACGCGGCGTTCGGCGAAATGTTCAACGCTGCAACCGCTACCTGCCACCGCGCCCAGCCTTGGCGCCGGGTTCCGTCTTATTAACCTTCTCCGACGAAGCACGCTGCTCGAATTCGGACCGATACCCCTCTAACCCGGACGCCGGATGGTTGTCGAGCATCCCCTGATACCCTTGCCAGAGATGTTGGCTCATGTTCCCAAGTAGGTGGTGAACGCCCGAATTTCTGGCCTTTTGAACACCACCAAGTTCGGCACATGAGCCGAGATGTTTTTCATCGAACCCGGCGAAGTCGACTGCCGCGTAGAGGGGGAGGTTGTGCAGCCAATCCGCGATGGCCTCGGCCCGGCGAACTTGCCGCGGCTGGCCCCACCAGCAGAACGGATTCAGTCGTTGACGCCAGTCGGATGTCCGCCTTGCTCTGCTCACTCGAACCAGATTTCAATTTCGTAGCCATCCGGATCGGCCACGTAAGCGTAGGGGAGGCCGGGAGCGAACTCGCCACGACGGAGCAGGCGCCCTCCGGCGCGTTCGACCTCGGCGATAGCACAGTCGATGTCGTCGGGGTCCACGAGCCGAAAGCCGAAATGCGCGACGCCGCCCCTGAGACCGGCCGTGGCGGGGTCGTCGGCGAAGGTGAGGATGTCGTGCCTACCAGACGCTTGAGTGTGGACGAGCCCATCTCCGCGCCCGTACTCACGCAGACCGAAGACCTGCTCATAGAACCGCAGCGCGCGTCCCAAGTCGCTCACCGCGAGATTGATGTGCGTAAGGCCGTAGGTCCGAACCATCGTTACCTCGAAATTCTTTCGCGATCTAACATTGTTATTGACCTGACTGATCGGTCAGCACATCACCGTCCGGTCGGCGTATTTCCCGGTCAGCATATCGTGGGCCGGTACCGCTATGGCGGCGCGTTGGCCAGCCTTCCCGGGGCGGATCGCTCCTTCCCATTAAAACCTTGCCATGAATCAACGTCAACCGGCCGTCCCGTATGCTTCTTGCTTGGCTATTGAAGTTCAATTACCAATCTACATGCACGTGGCGCGCAAGGGAGTTGCCGGCGTGACGAGTCCGCTCGACTTGCTCAATGACATTACCGATGAGGATGTGCGCGCGGCAGTCGTCGCGACCTCTGCGCAGGCGACTGCGAACCGACAGCTGATCGTTCATATTTTACCGACAGCTGATCGTTCATATTTTACCGACAGCTGATCGTTCAGCTTTCGTCCCCTCGGACCGACAGCGGATCGCTCAGTTTGATGTCGGTCCTGACTGCCGCTGGTGATGCACCAGCATTCTCTAGTTGCTTTGGTCAACGGATGCTCAGTCCCCTGAACCCGCTCTGGCTACACCGAGAAAGCCCTGATTTTCCCGCCCATTCATGGACTGGGCGATCAGTCGCTTCCGCCGCAAAGCAATCTGCGAGTGCCCCGCCCATGACGCAAGTGGCGTGCGGAACCGACAGATGCCCCGCCACAAGTGGCGGTTCTAACGGCCGTTCAAGTGAGCGATGCGTTGTCGGTTCACCCGATTTTTTGGCTGAACGATCAGCTGTCTGTTCGCAGCGACGAGCAGGCCGCTCGCTACCCGGACGGGACGAGACAATGACATGGTGGACCTCCTTCAGTGAAGTTGGCTTCCCCTTTCACATAGGGCTCTCTCTACAATAGCAGGCATCCGCGGGCCAGGCGAGGGTATGCGGCTCACGAACGGGCCGAGATCCTAAGCGGGCGCCACGCCCAGAAGCAAAGTCCCGCAGCAACAACGCCGATGCCGGGGCACTCTAAGATGAACGAGAGGTCAGCGGCCAGTCGCGGCCATTCCGCGATGGTTCGCAGGAAATGGGCTAACGCGAGCAACGCAAAGAGAGTTATCGTAGTTATGTAGTATAGAATTGCACAAACGAACCAGACCGTGTGAAAACTCCGATTCATGGCTAGTCGGGCGCGGCCGGATGAATAAAAACCTGCTGACTTTCCCTGGCGGAGCGCTATGGTACGCCATGCGCTACATCGAGGGCTACGACCGGACTCAGGTTATGTTTCTGCCGCCATCGGTCGAGGATTACGTCAGCCAAGAGAATCCGGTGCGCTTTCTCGACGCTTTTGTCAGCGAACTCGATTTGCAGGCGCTGGGGTTCGAGCAGCCGAAGGATACGGGGCGGCCTGGCTATGACCCCGCCGATCTGCTCAAGCTCTATCTGTACGGCTATCTCAACCGGGTGCGTTCCAGCCGACGCCTGGAGGCGGAAAGCCACCGCAACCTTGAAGTGATCTGGCTGCTTCGCGGCCTGCGCCCGGATTTCAAGACCATCGCCGATTTCCGAAGGGACAACCGCCACACCTTCAAATCGGTATTCCGGCAGTTCGTGCTTCTGTGCCGCAACCTGGACCTGTTTGGCCGGGAGCTTCTGGCCGTTGATGGCACCCGGCTCAAGGCCGTCAACAGCCGGGAGCGCAATTTCACCCGCGAGAAGCTGGCCAAGCTTATTCGGTCTACGGATGAGCGCCTGGCAGATTACCTCAAACGGCTCGACCGCACCGATACCACGGAGGGCGAGGCCAGCAGCGGGCGGGCGAAGAACCTGGCCGAGAAGATCGCCGTGCTGAAGCGGCGTAATGACCGGCACCGGCGGCTGCTCGAAGAACTGGAGCGCACCGGAGCGAGCCAAATCTCGCTCACGGACCCGGACAGCCGGGCGATGGCGGCACATCCCAAGGTTGGCGTGGGCTATAACGCGCAAGTCGCCGTGGATGCCAAGCACAAGCTGATCGTTGAGCAGAACGTGACGAACAGTGGCAGCGATCTCGGGCTGCTGGCTCCGACTGCCGCCGCTGCAAAGCAGGTGCTGGGGGTCGAGCAGATCAAGGCGGTCGCTGATGCAGGCTATTATAAGGGTGAGGATATCCAGGCCTGCGAAGCGGCGGGGATTGAAGCCTACGTTGCCCGGCCGCAGCGCGGTTCAGCCGTGCACAACGGTCTCTTCCGCAAGGAGGAGTTCGCGTATGACCCGGCCAGTGATACTTATCTGGTATCCGGCCACAGGGGGGTATAGACAGAGGGAAGGTGTGTCAATAGACAAGCGGAGATGTGTCCAGGAACAATCACCCCCTGTGCGAACTGCGAACG
>JBGQLF010000601.1:0-6637 GCA_041499985.1 Gemmataceae bacterium | reverse complement strand
TTTTTAAAATTTGCCCGCCACAATTCTGTGACCTGCCTTTGAACCATGCCGAATCGGGCATGGTTCAAAATGGCCCGATTTCAGGTAACACTTTAGGGCCTCCAGCGGGCCGCCAATTCTGCCGGATCTCCTTTGCTTGCAAGGAGTTTCAGCACCAAACCGCGCCGGCGCGAGTGTTACCCTGGTTTGAACCAGGCCCAGAATCGCCGCTTGGTCATCCGTGTTCTCCATGAAATCCGTGGCTTTCTTCCGTGGAAACCTTCCTCCTTGAAAGAGGCCAGTCCGCGGTCCGTCCAGTCGGCCACACGGCAATCGGGCCCCTCATCCTCCTCCGTCTACCTTGTTGTCCTTCGTGTCGTCGATGGCTCCCAGCTCGTCCTCAATGACTTCTATCTTCGCAACATTGTCCTCGGCGGTGAGGTGGAAGGTAATCCGCAGGTCCCCACGATAGACGCCGAGCCACCACCAATGATCATCCATCCGCTCCAGGTGGATCCAATCGCAAGCCACCACGGTGTCATCCGGTTCACCGGTCTGGGGATCGGGTCGGATAACGGTCTTCTTGTCGTTCATGGACTTCCCTCCTCGTACGGGCGCACCACTACCTTGCTGCCGCGCGCAGTCGCTTCGATGCTACACCCCAGCCGCTTGGAGTCGTTCCGCCACCGAAGCATCCATCGATGGGTTCTCCCACATCCTTCAGACAAGCTTTTCCCTTCGTCAGCGTGTGCGACCTCCGCTATGCTGAGGGATGTCTTAGGGTCGTAACCGGGAGAACACGCGATGTCAAGCACCACTTCGGGGCTGAACCGGCGGGAGTTTTTGCGCACCTCCACAGGAGGTGGCTTCGCGCTGGGTAGTCTGCTCGGTCTCGGGCTGGACCTGCGCGCCGCGCAAGCGGACGTCCGCCAGCTCAAAATCGCTCATGCCCGCGAGGTGCCGAGCGTCTGCCCGTATTGCGCCGTCGGCTGCGGCCAACTCGTCAGCGTCCGCGACGGTCGAATCATCAACATCGAAGGCAATCCCGAAAGCCCGATCAACCGGGGTACCCTCTGTCCCAAGGGGGCGGCCACCTATCAGCTGGCGGTCAATCCGCAGCGTATCACGCGTGTCTGGTATCGCGCGCCAGGCGCCACGGATTGGGACAAGACCAAGACGCTCGATTGGGCCATGGACCGCATCGCCGAGCGTGTGCAGCATACTCGCGACGCGACCTTTCGCGAATGGTGGGAAACCGCCGATCAGCATGGCCGACCCGTACGCAAGCGCGTCAACCATACGCTGGCGATCGCCTCGCTCGGCGGAGCGACCATGGACAACGAATGGAACTATGTGCAAGCCAAGCTGATGCGAGCGCTGGGGGTGGTCTCCATCGAGAATCAGGCGCGCATCTGACACAGTTCTACCGTGCCCGGTCTGGGCACTTCCTTTGGCCGCGGCGGCGCCACGACCTTTGCCATGGACCTCCAGCACGCTGACAACATCCTGATAATGGGCTCGAACATGGCCGAGTGCCATCCGGTAGCTTTCCGCTGGGTGATCCAGGCGAAAACGCGCGTCCGCAATCCGTGCACGGTCGTCCATGTCGATCCACGCTTTACGCGGACCTCGGCGATGGCCAACTTGTACGCTCCTTTGCGGGCTGGCACCGACCTTGTCTTCCTGGGCGCCCTGATCAACGCCGTCCTGGACTACCTGGAACCAATCGTCCGCAAGCCGGCAACCCAGCGTAGTGTCCGCGAACGCTTCTTTCACGACTACCTGGTGCACTACACCAACGCCGCCACCCTCATCACGGAGGACTATAGGGATACCGAAGAGGACGATTTGGCCGGCCGGTTCTCCGGCTATGATGCGGCGAAGCGGCGCTACGAGGCCAAGTCCTGGCGTTACCAAACCGAACCGGCACAGACCAGCAAACCCGAGCCTGTCGGCGACAAAGCGGCTGAAGGGAAACCACACGCGTTCGGCGCCCAGGTCGGCCAACTCGTGGGACCGCCGCCCCGGCGCGACCTCACCTTGCAAGATCCGCAATGCGTGTTTCAGATCCTGCGCCGGCATTTTCGCCGGTACACTTCGGAGCTCGTGGAGCAGGTCTGTGGCACGCCGCGCGCGATCCTGGAGCAGGTAGCCCAGATACTGCTGGAGAACGCGGGGCCCGAGCGCACCGGAGCCATCTGCTACGCCGTCGGCTGGACGCAGCACACGACCGGCGTGCAAATGATTCGTGCCGCGGCGGTGCTCCAGCTGCTGCTGGGCAACATTGGCCGGCCGGGCGGGGGCATTCTGGCCTTGCGGGGCCATGCCACCATCCAGGGCTCGACCGACATCGCGACACTGTATAATCTCCTACCTGGATACTTACCAGCCCCAAGCGCCCTGCGCGCGCACACGACCCTGACGGACTACCTCAAGCAGGAGATATCAGCCACCTCGTACTGGTCCAATATGCCGAAGTTCGTCGTCAGCCAACTCAAGGCCTGGTTCGGCGATGCGGCCACGGCGGCGAACGATTTCGCCTACGACTACCTGCCCAAGACCATTGGCGATCATTCACACATGCCGATGTTCGTTGCGATGATGAAGGGCACCATCAAGGGCTTCTTCGCCATGGGCCAGAACCCAGCCGTCGGCGGGCAAAACGCCTCATTTCAGCGTCAGGCCCTGGCCAAGCTGGACTGGATGGTCGTCCGCGATCTCTACGAAACGGAGACGGCCAGCTTCTGGAAGGATTCGCCGGAGGTGCACAGCGGCAAGCTGAAGCCGGAGGAGATCCAGACCGAGGTTTTCTTTCTCCCAGCCGCGGCGGTCGCGGAAATGGACGGCAGCTTTACCAATACGCAACGGCTCGTGCAGTGGCACGACAAGGCGGTCGATCCACCCGACGACGCCCGCTCGGATATCTGGTTCACCTACCATCTGGGGCGTCGGCTCCAGCAGTTGTACGCCGAGAGCCAGCAAGAGCGCGATCGGCCGATCCAGGCCCTGACGTGGGCTTACGTCGATCCGGAGGCCAACGCGCCCTGGCGGATCAAGGATGAACCTTCGGCCGAGTTGATCCTCAAAGAGATCAATGGCTTTCACTGGACGCCAGGCCAAGGCGGGAAAGAGGAGAATCGCTTACGGCAAGCCGGGCCGTTGCGTTCGTTCGCCGAGCTGAAGGACGACGGCACGACTGCCTGTGGTGCCTGGATCTACACTGGCATTTATGCCCCGACCAAGGAAAAGCCGTTCGGCCACAACCACGCGGCCAACCGCAAAGGCGACGCCTGGGTCGCGTTGGACTGGGGCTTTGCCTGGCCTGCGAATCGGCGGATCCTGTATAACCGCGCCTCGGCCGATCCGCAGGGCCAACCTTGGCCCAAGGAGGCTCGCCTGGCCCAGGAGCACGCCCAAACCGGCGGTGCACCGCTGCGCGGATACGTCTACTGGGATGCCGAACGCCGGCGCTGGGTCGGGCTGGACGTACCCGATTTTCCGGTGGACAAGGCACCGACGACGGCAGCAAAGCCAAACGGCGTGGGCCTGGATTCCCACGACGGTGCTTCGCCGTTCATCATGAAGGCCGACGGCAAGGGTTGGCTATTTGTTCCCAATGGGCTCGTGGATGGGCCGCTGCCGACGCATTACGAACCGTACGAATCGCCGGTGACCAATGCCGTCTATAAGCAGCAAAGCAACCCGACGGCGTTGGTTTGGGAAATTCCAGGCAACGCTTACGCCAAGGTGGCGTCGCCGGAGTACCCGCACGTGCTCTCGACCTATCGGCTGACCGAGCACCACCTTAGCGGCACCATGAGCCGCTGGCTACCCTGGCTGGCAGAATTGCAGCCGGAGTTGTTTTGCGAAATCTCCCCCGAACACGCCGCGGAAATCGGGATCGGGAACACGGACTGGGTGGTGATCTCGACGCCGCGCGGCTCGATTCGCGCCAAGGCACTGGTGACGCGGCGCATCCGGCCGTATCGGCTGAAGGATCGGACCGTTCACCATGTCGGGCTGCCGTGGCATTGGGGTTACAAGGGGTTGAGCAAGGGGGATGTGGTCAACGACCTCTCGGCGCTGGTCGGCGATCCGAATGTGACGATTCACGAGGCGAAGGTGTTCGTCTGTCAGATCCGGAAGGTGTAGAATCAACAGCCGGCTCACGAACACCAGGTTTGCCACCAGCGCGGTGTCGCGTCACCGGAAAGGAGAGCAGCGGGAATGAATCGCAGAACCAAGCAAACCCCACGAGCGCACACTTATCTATTGCAGGTGGTCCTTGAGGTGGACGAGGATGGCAAGTACGTAGCCTGGTGTCCGTCCCTCCAGGGTTGTCATACGCAAGGCGACACGTTTGAGGAAGCTATGGAGCATATTCGGGATGTTATTATCAGCTGTTTGGCGGAGATCCAGGAGGAGAAGAAGACCGTTGATTTGCGTTACCCGGAGGTCATTGGCATGAAGCAGATCGAGGTCACGCTCTGAGCGGTGGGCAGTTGCCCATGGCACAGGGGTCAAGCGAGAGGGAAAAGCCGCCATGCCCGACCCAGTTGGTTTCTACACTGACACCACCGTCTGCATCGGCTGCAAGGCCTGCCAGGTCGCCTGCCATCAGTGGAACGATCTGCCCGCCGGGCACGGTTCCACTCCAACCAGCCTGCCGGTGCTGAGCGGCAACAGCTACGACAACACAGGCACCTTCTCGGATGTCAATTGGCGCCACGTCAAGTTCATCGAACGCTTCAGTGCCGACCCGAACCGCACGCAAGCTGCGTGGCTGATGATGTCCGATGTCTGCAAGCACTGTTCGGGCGCCCCGTGCCTGGAAGTCTGTCCTACCGGAGCCATTCTGCGCACCGAATTTGACACCGTCTATATCAACGAACCAGCATGCAACGGTTGTCGGGACTGCATTGCGGCGTGTCCGTTCGGCGTGATCCACATCAGCGAGAGCAGGCACGTCGCCCAGAAGTGTACGTTTTGCTACGACCGCCTCCGAAACGGGCTGGTTCCCGCTTGTGCCCAGGCATGTCCCACGCAATCGATCCGCTTCGGACCGCTCCAGCAGCTCAGGAAGCAGGCCGAGGCCCGCGTCGCCCAGCTGCACCAGCAGGGGGAAACCCAGGCGTACCTGTACGGTGCCGACGACAAGATCCTGGGTGGGCTGAATGCGTTCTATCTCCTCGTGGATCAGCCGGAAGTCTACGGACTGCCGTCCAACCCGAAATTGCCCAGCCGTAGCGTGCCGCGCTCGGCGCTGGGGAGCTTGGTGGCGGCTCTGCTAACCGCGCTGGCGGCGCTGTTCGCGTTCCGCGATCGGACACCAGGCCGAGCGGCCGGGGAGGGATCGTGAACCTATTTGTCGCCGATCCGCATTGGGGCTGGTGGATCATTCTCTACTTTTTCTTCGGAGGAATCGCCGCGGGCGTCTACTTCCTGGCTACGCTCATCGACCTGGTCGGGAATGAGGAGGATCAGCCACTGGCGCGCCTGGGCTACCGCGTCGCTTTTCCGCTCGTTGCCCTGTGCGGCCTCCTGCTCATCATCGATCTGGACCGTCCGGAACGCTTCTGGCACATGCTGTTCAAATCGGCAATCGTGCACGAAGCGATCAGCGACGGTTGGCCCTGGGCGCTGCGCTCCTGGCCGCTGATGGCGCGCGCTCCGCTACTAAAATACTGGTCGCCCATGTCGATCGGTTCCTGGGCGCTGGCGCTCTTCGGCCTGTGCAGTGTGCTCTCGCTACTGGGTAGCCTGTGGCCTGATCAGCGCGGGATGCGTTGGCTGCGTCGCGGTGTCATCGGGCGCGGTGTGCAGCTTGTCGGCTGTCTGGTTGGCTTCTTTGTTGCGTCGTACACGGGCGCTTTGGTGACTGCCACCAATCAGCCACTGTGGAGCGACAGTACGTGGATCGCGCCGTTGTTTCTCACTTCGGCGGCCTCGACGGGGAGTGCAGCGCTGATGCTGCTCGCGCACGCGCGGGGTTGCGTGCCGCCAAATTCCCTACAGCGGTTGGAGCGAACCGATCGCTGGGCCCTATGCCTCGAATCGGTAGTCTTCTTGCTCTTCCTGGCTGGATTGGGCGCCCTGCTGGTACCGATCCTCCGCACGCGGTCAGGCCAGCTCCTCGTCGCTGGCACGGCGATCGTAGGGCTCGTTATCCCGCTGGGAATTCATTGGCGCCCGCGTTTGCTTGACCGGCGCAGCTCGATCGCCGCGGCATGTTGCGCCTTGCTCGGTGGCTTCGTGCTGCGTTACTCCCTCCTGACGACTCCCACGGATCTTCTCGCACTCGCACCGGCGCTGGCCTTCCAAGCTAGCGTGCAGGAGATCGAAACGCCCGCTGGCTTCCACATCGTACCCCCTCTCAGCCCCGAGGATGGCCGTACGCCCGGCAGTCCGGGGGCCGATCCGGGAAATCGACCAACGACTTTGCATCCGCGTAGCAAAGTCTTCCAGGAGCCGTGACCATGGACAGCCAAGGTGCGCCCGAGCCGCTACGACCGCGGGACTTGGCTCTGCTCCTCCTGGCATCGGGCGATCTGCGCCCACGCCAACGGGCGCGGGATCAGCAGGCGGACCGGGCGGGCATGCAGCTCAAGCGCCGCGTACTCGAACGACTGGTAGGTCTCGATCCCGAGCCGGATGATCT
>JBGQLF010000600.1:0-6644 GCA_041499985.1 Gemmataceae bacterium | reverse complement strand
TGCTCGTGGCGGAACTTTTCCTCGGCATCCTTGAGTTCGCGCAACGCCGTCTCCCAACGCCGCTCCAGTTCGGCAGTCACCAGGCGGTTGTCCGGGTCGGCCTGGTGGAACTGGCGTTCGGCCCAGCGGGCTTGATAGCGCAGGCGCTCGAGTTGCTGCTGCCGGGCCTGCTGGAGCTGTTCTTCCTCCCGGTGGAGAGCGGCCACAGCCTGGGTATACAGGTCCAGTGCCACCGGCGAGAGGGCGTCGAGGAACGCCTGCACGACGTAGGCGTCGATGGGGTCCGCAGGCAGGTACTGGCAAACGGGCACCTGGTAGTGCTGGCGGAGGTAATTGCAGATATAGCTAGTCCTATTCTGGTACTGCACGACCATCGTGTGGCCGCACGCTCCACAGTAGACGAGGCCATGGAGCAGGGCCTTGCCCCGCCGGGGCACCCCGCGGGTTTTGTTCCTGCCAGGACGCCTGGGTGACAAATAGCTCTCAACAAAAGCAATCGACTGGGGAGCAGCCAGCCCCTTAACTCGGGGGATGGGACGCTGGACGATGCCAGCCCTTCTCGCCGCGCCCTACAATGACCGCTGGAGCCCAAAGACCGAGGACCTTCGCAGATGGACGAGAAGCATACCCCCGCCCGGTGCTGCCCCGAGTGCGGCAGCAAAGAGTACGTGTTCCGGGGACGGAAAAAGATCGCCGCCGAATCGGGCCAGCCAGCGACCGTCGAGACAAAGTACCTGTGCAAAGCGTGCGGCCATTCGTGGCGCGAGAAGGTGTCGGTGAAGGAGGCGGGGTAGGCGTTTCCGAGTGACGGGGTCGAGGCCCTGCAAGAATCGCTTGAACTACTCGAAGTCCGGCTGTTCACCCTGGCAGAGTCGCCTCATTTTCGCGAAACAACGAGAGAAAGGAAGTGATGAATGGCAAACTGCAATAGGCCAACCGAAAACAAAAAGGCCCGGTTGAAACGGCGCCGCCGTGACGTGAGGAGGTTCATCGACCAGTGCGAATCGGCCAACCGCAGTGCTGAGGCCAAGGGAAACCCACTGACGGACTTTACCAGGGCGATACACGACTTTACGGAATTCAGAAAACAGATCTAAAACGTATTAATAATTCCACCGTCAAGGCGGTGACGTGGAAGGAATGGACCGTGACCGATGGATCGCCCCCTAAGTGCTCGGCCAGGTCGCGGACCGACCGCAGGCCACATTGCACAAACGAACGTATAGGCAACGGATGGTCGCCGGATCGCTTCCGCGGCTTCCCCCGTTGCAGAAACCTGTTGCACCGGCGGCCCCCAATGCAATCGGTTTTTGCAATGCAGAACCGTCATCTGCTTGCGGCTGACGCTATTCGCGTATCCGCGCCTCCCTTTGGCCCGGCGCGGCCGCGGAAGGGCGTCCTGGCACCCTAACGGGGCAACCATTCTCATCATTGCACGAATCCCGGAAATGCCTTACATTGGATGGAGTACCAGGATCGCCGGAAAGGACCAAAGCTTCATGACCATCGTTACCACCTCGGAAGCCCAGGCCATGCTGCCGCGGCTCCTGGCCAGCGTCGCTCAGGGCGAAGAAGTGCTTATCACGGACGGCGGCCTGCCCGTGGCCCGACTGATTCAACCCACGGCCCAGAGGCCGACGGCGCTTGCTCCGCCGACCCAGGCCCGTACCCCGGAGACCGATCTGGACGAGGACGAGGACCGCCCGTGGCGTGGCGTCTTTGCCATCGAGAGTCCGGGCGAGCCCTACCCGGGCGGCAAGCTCCATCTGCCGCCCGAACCGCTGTTGCCCGAGCAGCAACCAGCGGACATCCTCTGGGATCGAAGGAACTCCACCGATGAGTGAGCCGTGGTACCAGGTCATCGACGCCCAACAGCCACTCTCGCAGGGTGATGATCCTCGACTGCCCGGTGCTGTTCTGGAAGCGTCTCGACCCGACGGCGCCCCGGCCGCTGGCCGATCGCGCCACCCTGTTGCGGGAAGACGTGGTCGTGATGACCCAGGCCTGCGATCTGGAACATCATAAGGTCCACGACGTCGTGCTTTGCCGGCACATCCCGCTCACGGCGTATCGGAAGAATGATTGGGAGCCGTGGATGGCGGCCCGCGGCCAAGCCTCTTCAGAAAAGGCCTGGCGGCGTTTCTGCGACGACATCGCTGCGGGCTATGTGTGGAATCTCAGCTTCCTCGACCGCTTCGAGCACCCCGGGCTGGGCACCGAAGTGCGGATCGTCAACTTCCATACCGTCTTCACCATCCCCAGGGACTTTCTGGAAGCCTTACTCCGTGAACGTGGCCGCGACCGTCTCCGCCTGAGTTCCCCCTACCGGGAGCACCTGTCTCAGGCCTTTGCCCGTTTCTTTATGCGCGTCGGGCTACCACAGCCTGTCACGCCTGCTTGGTGATCGCCTGCGGAACTCCTGTCATTTTGGGGTTTCTTGCATAACGCCCCGAAAACCATCAATCCAGGATTAATGGTTGAGTCACCGACGACGCCCTGCAAGTTCCCAATCGCGCTATACGTGATCCGTTTTCTCGCACCAGCAGGGAAGGTTACCATCGCAAGACGTAAAGCCGATTTACCATTCTTGGTGTGGTTAAGACGAGGGTGGCGAGGGTGGCGAGGGTGACGAGGGTGAATTCCACCGCTACATTCTTGACTCGCTCAGTCGAATGTGGGAACATGAGCGGATTAGCCGTGCGGGCTGGACCGTCACTTTCAGGTCGCCCTCCACATGATTTGGATCTGGCTGCTGCTGGCGCTGGTCCTCATTGCGATTGTGGCGACCGGTATCGCCCTCTGCATGCCCTACTGGCGTTCGCCAGAGAAGCGCTGGCGGGACGGCGTACTGCGTTCGTACCAAGCGGCTCAGCGGCAGGTCCATTACGAACACACGGAACTTCAGCGCCTGTCCAATCGCCGCCGTGACGAAATCAAGTCCCTTTCCCAAGAGGCGTTTGAGCGATTCCTAGCCAGTATCTCAGTCAACAAGTTGGAAGCCTACCCTGGAATCGGCCCGGCAACAATCGGCCGTCTGAAACAGGCGGGTTACAAGAACCTAGCCAGGTTGCAGAATGTGCAGATTCGCGTTGATGGCCTCGGTCAGAAACGCCTCGACGACGTGAACGTCGCCGTGCGACAGCTGACACGTCAAGCCGAGAGTCGCTTCCAAGCGGGTGCCTGTCCGGACTCGCAACAGCTGGCCGCCCGGTTGAAAGAGATCGAGGTTCGGTACGCAGAACTGGAATGCCGGGCAAACGCGCGGGCCCAGGGGGGGGCCGACGTGGTCCGTCAACTGGAGCAGTCCGTCGCCATAGCAAGCCAGGTCACCTTCTGGAAGTACTTCTGGAAAGATGCCCCTCTCGTCGTGCCGCCCGAGCTGCTCCACTGCGCACTGCCGGACCTTCGCACCGCCGTTACTACTGCGGAGCAACAGGCGCTTCAGGCGTTCCGAGGCCACGAGGCTACCGGTAACTCTCCCTCTGAGAGCAAGTCACGGACAGTTGTCCCCGTCCCCGAAGCCTTGCCAGTACTGGATCCGGTTCCGGTTGCGCGTCGCGCGGCCAGTGCCAAGCCGCCAAGGGCGCCCACGCCTATTCCCGAACGGATGAAGGCGGAAGGCCCGGCTCCGATTCGGGCGGCAGACCGCCGGTCATCTTCTTTGCGATCAGCCCCCACTCCGACTGCCAACCGATCTCCCCAGCCACGGCCATCGACCGATCCCGCCCAGGAGTTGCTCGAAGCGACCATCGAGTTCGCCTTCGCCATCGCCCGAACCGACGGCTCGATCTCCCGCAAAGAGAAAGCATTCATTGAGGAACAGCTCCAGCAGAGCTATGGCTACGACGCGGCGCTGTACAACCGGTCTAAAGCCTGGTGTGCCCATTACGAGACGGCCGCGATCGATATCGAAAGATGCCTCCAGCGCATCAAGGAACACTTTACGCCGGCACATCGGAGCAAGCTGCTGGAATTCGCTTGCCTGATTGCTCAGGCGTCTGGCCCGGTGAACCAGCGAGAATTCCGGCTCCTCGAACGTGCTTCGCGGGAATGGGGGGTGCCCTGGATACCGCCCGCCGTCGCGCCCGCAGCTACGCCTCAACCAACGAAACCCGCGCCGGCGCCGACCGCTGCAGTCCCACAAGGATCGCCTGCCATAGAAGCGCGGACCCTGCTGGAGATCGACCCGTCCGCGCGGTTGACCGCCGACCTGATCCGCCGGCAATATAACTTGTTGTCCTCCCGGCTGGCGCCCGAGAAGCTCGAATCCATGGGCCCGGAGTTCGTGGCCATGGCGCATACCAAACGACAAGCGATTCGTGCCGCGGCGGAAACCTTGATTCGGCCGCTGGGCGCACCACTGGATTTGCCGTCGCGATCAACAGAGCCGGCCGAGCTGCGGCACAACCCCGACCTGGACTCCATGTTTGGAGCCTGAAACATGTCGCTCTACGATGATGTCTCGCTCTCGGCCATTGACCGCAAGGCAATGCAAGTTTACGGCGACCGCGTCGTCGTCAAGTCGCTGGCGCAGCAAATGGTGTTCCATGGCTTGCCTCGGTACGTGTCCGAATACCTGATTGCGAAGTACGTTAAGCCAGAATCCTGGAAAGAGGATCTCGCTAAGGTCCAAAGCAAGATCAAGGACCTCTTGCCCGACATCGAGCGGCGGGAATTGGTTAAGGACCGGCTTCTGCGGATGGGCGAGACCGTGTTGATCGACTACGTCGAGGCCCGCGTCGATCTCAAGAACGGCCAGCGCTGGGCGCGCGTACAGGCTATCAACGATGACAAAGTCCGTGTCACAGCGGCCTTGATGGAACAGAACCCTGGCTTGCTTCTTGGCGGGCTGTGGGGGACGCTCAAGCTGAAATACGCTCCGGAAGTCGCCGACGACGCGCCCAACGAGTTGATCGCTTTCACGCCGTTCCAAATTGGCCCGCCGGACGTGGCGGCCTACCGGTCCGGCCGTTCGCAGTTCAGCACGGAAGAGTGGATTGCCCTGATGCTCCAAAGCGCCGGCTACGCACCCCAGGCGTTTCCGAACCGCCGCCAACAACTGCTGCTGCTGTCCCGGCTCGTGCCCCTGGTGGAACGCAATGTCAGTCTCGTGGAGCTAGGGCCGCGGCAGACGGGCAAGACATTTCTGCTGCGCAACGTGTCGCCGCGGACCTTTACCATTTCCGGCGGCCGAACGACGCCGGCCAATCTGTTTGTCAACTTGGCGACGCGGGCGGTTGGCATTCTCGGCACCCGCAAGGTGGTAGTCTTCGATGAAATCGCCCACACCACGTTTGGCGATGAAGATGCAACCATCTCCACGTTGAAAGATTACATGGAAAGCGGGCAGTTCAGCCGGGGCGCCAAGAGTTTCGCGGCCGACGCCAGTTTGGTCTTCACCGGCAATCTTGACGTGGACGGCGAGCAGCCTGACCCGCGTTATCGTCACCTGTTCGAGCCGTTGCCTGACCAGTTAATCGACTCGGCGTTTCTGGATCGCGTGCAGGGCTACTTGCCGGGCTGGGAAATTCCCAAAATCACGCCAGCCGCTTTAGCGAACGGGGTCGGGTTCGTCACCGACTACTTTGGCGAAGTGCTGGTGAAGCTGCGCGAGGACGATTTCCAGGACCGCGTGCAAGCGCTCGCGTTCGCCGCCGGCATGACCAGACGCGACCAGGTGGCAGTGCAGCGGATCGCCTCCGGCCACATCAAGCTGCTCTATCCAGACGGCAATCTGACTGACGAAGAACTCGGCGAAGTGGTTGCCCTGGCTTGTGAGCTGCGGCAGCGTGTACATAATCAATTGGCCGAGATCGCCCCTGGCGAGTTCAAGCCACGGCTAATCGGATGCAATGGCCTGACCGAACATGTTGCGTCGGACCTCCGCGTCTCCCGCCAAGTGATGCCACAGGACGACCGGCTTAACCGAGAAGCCGTCGTCGGGGCGGTAACCGGCCTAAGCGTCATCATGAAGGACGACACCATCCGCGACAGCACCATTTCGTTGATCCAAGTGTCGGCCTTTACGAAGGACCATCGCGCCAAAGGCTCCCTGGAAGTGACCGGCTCGCACGGCCGCGTTCTCAGCGACTCAGTCCGTACCGCTTACACCATCGTCCGGACCAGGTTCCGCGAGTTCGGCATTAGTGAGAAGCGCCTGCAAGACCAGCACATCGCCGTACACCTGGTCCGGATCGCCGAGCCGAAGGAAGGCCCGTCAGCCGGGCTGGCATTCGTGGTGGGCATCGTGTCGGCACTCACCGGCCGGCCCGTTAAGCCCGGGAGTGCCATGACAGGCGAGGTGACTCTACACGGCGAAGTGATCGGCGTAGGGGGCATTCCGTGGAAGATTCGCGCCGCCGTCAAAGCCGGTCGGAAGCTGATCCTGATCCCCGCGGAAAACGCGAAGGAAGTGGCCCAAGTACCGAACGAGATACTCGCCAAGGTTGAAGTGGTTCCGGTCCAGACAATTCAGGAGGCACTGGAACTGCTGCTCCTTGATTCCCAACGCGGCTGAGCCGCAACCAAAGAGGTAAAGCAAAGAAGGCATTCATCCCGCAGAATTGGTTGGTGCTAACTCAGCCAACCTGGGGAGAATGCCATGACCACAGTATGGCGGTTTGTAGTGAAGTTTGCCAGCCTCA
>JBGQLF010000599.1:0-6652 GCA_041499985.1 Gemmataceae bacterium | reverse complement strand
CGCCCCTCGATCAGGGGGTTCACACCCCCCGCTCGCCCTCCCGAAAGAACCTGGCTTCAGAGGCGTTAATCCTGTAAACCATCCGGCGCTAGTCCCTGTTTACACAAACCCATCGGGTTGTCGACCTGCTCTGGCGGTCCCGGAGAAGCGCGCGAAAACTCCGGCAACTCAAATCCTTTGAATGAACATAGTTAACATCGTCGATGCTTCAAGCGTGCCTGCCCATCTCGGATTTGGCACGGCACGTGCGTGGAAAAACGGCTGCCGGCAAATCGATTCACTCAGCTCAACCGGGGACGAGGACGCGAGCGGGAAGCACGTACTCCTTGGCGGAGTCGGCGCAATCCCGAAGGCAAGCCGAAATCTGGCCTCCCGTTCCTTTCTCCGGTCTTGGCCGTGGACCCCGCCACGCTGAGAAACCAGCGTGGCGCTGTTCAGTAGGACTTTCTGCGTGCAATGTTCCCAAATCCTCAGACAGGAGTTTCGCATGAAGAACCGACTTACCGAATCACACGAACCACCACGTTTGCCACGGCCCGGCTGGCGACCCGCCTGGATCGGGGCCGGCTTGCTGTGCTGCTTGGCCCTGGCCGGTCAATCCGCCCAGGCTGCGTCAGTGATCGCGCAGCCCGTTCTGGTATTTGATACGGAGCTGACCTCCTTGGACCTGACGGCCTTGAATGGGCATACCTTCGACATTCCGCTCGGCAGGGCCATGGGAGGCGGCTACCAGAACGTCACTTCGCAGGTTGAGATTACGCTGTCCTCGATGCACGGTGGAATGCGTTCGTTCGGCATGGCCAACGTGTTTACGGCTCCTGGAACAGCGAGCTTACAGCCTTCGGACTCTGGTCCGTTTGATCCAAACCAGCATCAAGGGGAGACGTTTCGAGTGGATAGTTTTTTTGACGTGTTCTTTGATATCACGCTCACCGACGTGGACCCCTTGCACCCCCTGTACGCCAGCGGCACACCCGTGCTGCCGGCGATGAATATCGGGCCGTCCCATATGGACGCCCAGTATTCTGCGGTATTTGACAAAAACGCTCCGAATTTCGGATTGATCCCGCCTCCCCAATCCGCCCCTTACATCGGACATATAGACCTCTCGATCCCCTTGGGATTCGACGTGGATGGCGACGGCATCAATGATAAGATCAAGTTTAGTCTGGCCCAGCATGCAACCGTGGACGGCACCAGGACGTTCATCACGCTTCCCAATGGCACTGTCGTTGACAGCTTCAATTCCAATGCAGCCCTCGACGGGGCGGTGATGGACGTAAGCCCTGGGGGCGATCCGCCTTTCACCATTGGCATGACCAATCCCACCGGACCAACGCCCGGCATATTCGGCGGTCCGGTCACCGCGACGAGCACACTGATCACCCCGCTAGCTGGGGTTCCCGAACCGTCGAGCCTGTTGCTTCTTATGACCGGTGCGGCGGGGCTGTGGGCATTCGGGCGAAAGCGTTTGAGGCTGGCCCGCACGGCATCGTAGGCGCCCTGCTCAATGACCGTGGGCTCATCCGCAGCACACCAGCCTGAAGCGCCAGCGAAGGTCCTTCGCTAGCGCTTCAGGCTGGTGGAGCAGAATTGCGCACGGGGATCTAGAATAGGAAACAACGGGATCTGTATCTTTCCGAATCCGAAAAAGATGCAGATCCCGTTGTTCTTTCTGCATGCCGGCGAAGGCATTTCAAGAAGCAAAGCGGCCATTCCGCTGGCTCTCGTGTCAACCTTCCGTATCGCTTTGAGCGCTCGTGCTCGATGCATAAACTTAAGGGGGCGGATCCGTGTCCTGTTTGACGAAAGGAGGACCAACCATGTCCACAACGATCACGGTGGAAGAGGCCCAGGCCAAGTTGAAGGAACTGATCCACCACTTGGCTCCGGGGGAAGAGGTCATCATCACCGAGAACCAGCAACCAGTGGCGAAACTGGTGAGCGAACGGCCGAAGCCGAAGCCCGGCCTGCGTCCGCCACCCGGCCTGGGCAAAGGAAGCATCACCATCCTCTCGGATGACGAAGACCACCTGAAGGACTTTGCGGAGTACATGCCGTGAGGCTCTTGCTCGATACCCACACTACGTACTGGTACATCGAAGGCGATCCGCAACTCAGTGCGACGGCCCAGACGCTGATTCGGGATGCGTCCAACGAGGTGCTGATTAGCCCGGCGTCGTACTGGGAGATCGCCATCAAGATTAGTATCGGCAAGTGGCAGTTGAACCGGCCCTACGAGGAGTTCATCGACATCGGGCTGAACCAGTACGGGTTCCAGGTGTTGCCGATCCTGCCCACGCACACGGCCCGGTTGATTGGCTTGCCGTTCCCAGCTGGACACAAAGACCCGTTCGACCGACTGCTCGTTGCCCAGGCGTTGGTCGAACAAATCCCGATTGTCAGCGCGGACCAGGCGCTCGATGCGTATGGTGTTACTCGCCTCTGGTGACTTCTGATGAGCGACCTCAACTAGATTAACACGTTTGCTACGCGTCGGGTAATCTGTTCTTTTCACCGTTTTGGGGAGGGGGTCGCATGAACCAAGCGGATGGACACAGCATCAGTCGGCAAGGGCTGGATGAAGCGTTCACAGCAGACGAAGCCCAGAAATCCGAATTACTCCTCAGCGCCCGATTGCTGCGGGCTCAGGGTCAACATGAGGACACGGCCGCCAAGCTTGCCCAGGCTGCCAAACTCGAAGAACGACTCAGCGAGCGCTGCCTGGCAGTGGGCCTGCGCGACAAAGCCTGGGTGCATCGCTTCAGCGCGGCAAGTTGTTGGGCACAAGCAGGGAATTTTTATCAGGCCATTGCCTGGTGCGATGACCTGCTCGCGCAGCCAGACTTGACCGAGCGTCTGCGTCGACATGTGCAAGAGTACGGTCAGCAGCTGCGGGTTCGCCGGGCCCAGTGGTATGCTGAGCTAATCTTGGCACCGGTCAGCACGGAGGGGTAATGGTATTAGGACCTCGGAACGCATGCCAGGCCCTGCCTGGCAAGGCGATCTCTGCAACCCTTCACCCTGATCCGAGTGGAAGCTAACCGCGGAATCGCCCGGACGAAGACTCCTTCTTCCGCCCGATGACCTCCCAGACTTCCCGGGGCCCGATTCCCTTCAGTTCGATGACCTGCGGGTTCTCCGACTTGAACACGCAATGCTCTCTTACCATCTCATAGGTCTCCCGGCTGATGCACGGCGAACGGGTATCTGCCTGCCGCATGAGGCGTGAGGCCAGGTTCACTACCGCACCGACGGCGGTAAAATCCATCTTGTGGTAGGTGCCGATGTTGCCGAGGAACACGGAGCCGGAAGCGATACCGATTTGCCCGGGCAAAAGGCGCCAGCCGAGCAGCACGCGCGGACGATTGAACTCTGCCAAAACTTCCTGAAGGTCAAGAGCCGCATGGACCGCGCGCTGGGCATGGTTTGCTTCCCGCAGCAACGCCATGAACCCTCCTCCCAGGTAAGCGGTCACCTGGGCCCGGTACCGCTCCAGCACGGAGGCCAAGTCGGCCAGCATCTGGTTCAGGGTGATCATCACCTCTTCCGGGTCCATCCCCTGGCAAAAGAGGGCAAATTCGCGCAAGTTCAGGAACAAGACGGTCGCGACTTCACTGCCGCCGCTGGTCAGGGAGGTAGTTGCCTCGGCGAGGCCCTTCCCCCGAATCCGGCCATAGACGTGGCGCCAATGCGCCTCGGGATCCACGGCCTGCAACTCTTCCTCAATCGTCTGAACCAGGTGAACCCGCCGGCAAACTTCCGCCCGCTCCAGTGCCTGGAGAAACGCCTCGCTGACGAGGTCCCGCGGTCGCTTGGCTGCCAGCAAGGTGCGGGCGATCTCGAGCTGGGTGTGAGCCGCATCGGCATGCTCACACAACGAGTCAAAGGAAGCCAGGGCCGCGTCCAGCCGCTCCAGCGCTTCCTCGGCCTGCCCCGCTCGCTGGCGCAGGATCCCCGTGGCTCTTTGCACATGGGCCAGTCCACGAGGGTATTGCGCAGCCTGGAAAAGCTCTTCGGCCTTCTGGGCATGCTCTTCCGCCAAAGCGAGATCCTCTTGATAGACACCGAGTAACGCTCGGCTCGTACGCGCGTACCCCTCGGACACCGGGCGCTGGAGTTCCTGACTACGACGGATCGCCCAATCCAGCCATTCCGCAGCCCTGGTCCAATGGCGGCGCGCTGCTGCTAGCCGCCCTGAAGTGGCTTCCTGTTCGCCCCGAGCCAGAGCGACCTGGCCGAGGAAGCTGAAGGTGATGGCCTGACTGAACTCATCGCGGCGTTTTTGGGCGTGCTTGAGGTTGGCCTGGAAATGTTCCTCCGCCCGATCCAGCTGGTTCCAGCGAAGGTAAAGCCTGCCCAGCTCGGAGTGACTGCGTGCCATCCCCGCCTCATCGCCGACGCGCCGCTTCCAGGCCAGCGCCTGCTGGAAGAACTCGCGGGCGGCATGGAAGTTGTCCTTGCCGGAATAAATCACGCCCAGCGTATCCAGGACACGCCCGACCTCAAAATGCTCGGGGCCGAATTGGTCCAGCGCTTGATACACCAGGGGAAGGGCTTGGTCCCACTGGGCGTGGTAACACAAGAGATCGCCCCGCAAACGAGCAATGGTTGCCTGAAGGACCTTGTCCTGAAAATCCTCCTCGACAGGCAGCTGCTCGAGAACCTCCTGGACGGCGGCGAACTGTTGCCCGCGCCGGGCCACCAGGGCTCGTCCCACCGTGGCCCAGCCGGCCAGTGCCGGCCACTGCGGCACGCCCTGGAATCTTCGGGATGCCTCGGCTTGCAACTCGTACTTGCCAGCCAACCACTCGAGCAGCAGTGCCAGGTTGGCGCGCTGGGACAGGTCCTTGACCCGGGACAACCAGCTGGTTGCTTTCTCCAACCCCTTCTCCCAGCCCCAGGTGCGCAGCAGATCGAGCGTTTCGTCGACCAACCGTGTATCCACGCTCGGGCCAGCGGGGCTCGTCCCCGCCGAAGCCGGGGAAGGCGTGTGTTCGCCGCGCAGATACGCATCCAAGGCCTCGGCGAACTGCTGCATGCTGCCATGGCGCTGCGCCGCTTGCTTGGCCATGGCCTTCAGGCAGATCGCTTCCAAGCAGGGGTCGAGATCGGGCCGGTGCAGCGAGGGCGGGGACGGCTCCGTGTTGGCGACTTGGATGAGCACTGCGGTCACGGTCCCTTCGAAGGGTACTCGGCCACTGAGCAGTTGGTACAGGATTACCCCCAAGCTGTAGATGTCCGAACAAGGGCCGATCGCGGCCACGTCGCCCAAAGCTTGCTCGGGCGCCATGTAGGCCGGCGTACCCATCACCATACCGGGACTGGTCTGCGTCGCGCCGCTGGCCTGTAAACGCCGCGCCAGGCCGAAATCCATCACGATGGGCTCGCTCCGCTGGTTGATCATGATGTTGGCGGGCTTGAGATCCCGATGGATGATGCCCTGGCGATGAGCTTCCTCCAGGGCCAAAGCCAGGGTGCGTACGAGGGTCGCGACTTGGCGGGGCTGCGGCAGGAAGCTGGCGATCAGCTCCGCAAGGGGCCGGCCTTCGATATAGGCCATCGTCAGGTAGTGAAAGCCGGCGCAGGTGCCGACGTCATAGACCGGGCAAAGGTGCGGGTGTTGCAGACGCCCCGCTGCACGGGCCTCGCGGTAAAACCGTTCCAGGGCCTCCGGATCCTCGGCCACGTCGCGGTGGGGCACCTTCAGGGCGACAGGCCGGTCGATCTGCGTGTCATGGGCCAGGTAGACCGTTCCCATGCCGCCTCGTCCCAGGCGCTTGAGGATACGGTACCGGCCAAATTCTTCAGGAAGGGGGTCGGAACGCGCGGCCGCAGTCGTACCGGCTGGTGCACCCGGCGGAGGAGTCGGCTGGTGAAGGGGAACCTCGGTACTCGTGAGCGCGTCCCGGGTCACAAGGGGGTCCGTACTACCTGGTGTTGTTCCTGCAAGTTCCTGCTCAGGATTAGCCATAGCGCTTCCTCCGCTGAAGAATCGTCCTGTCCTGCGTCTGACCGGCGACCGCCCATCCTCTGGGCCGGTGAGGTTCTACCCACGAATCGGTCGTGACTCTGAATCTCCGTGCATGGATCAGCTGTGGGATAGGATTCCGATCCTGTCTGCCGGCAGACAGGATCGGAATCCTATCCCACAGCCGATTCCCAATCACGCACGCTGATCTAGGAAATATACTCCACGCAGCAAACTTGGACACAAAGCTGAACCGGGGGCGAGGGGGGAGGAAGTCCAAAGCCTCAAGCTAACGTGGCAGCAGCTCTCAGATGGAGAGCCCGAGATGCGTTTACCGAGGGGGCCGAGGGGCATAGCGCATGGGCAATTGCTCACGTACACGAGCGCCTGCCACTGGCTGCCATTTGCCCGCTGCGTCCCGTGCGCCAAGCGCTTGGTGAGCCTGGCAGGAGCACCGCGGTTCACGAGGCGCAGGGCAGCTCTCGATCCATTGCACCAGATCGGCCAACGCTGCTTGCTCGACGGAGAAGCAGTAATGATGGAAACTCTCCGAGTCGAGTGATCCCTGGCGGGATTCCTCGTAGACAGCAGCCCCGCCGAAACCACAGGTGGCACAAGCAACCACCTGGAGGGACAGTTCGTCGCTCCCCCAACTCAGCTCGGCCGGTAGCTCGATGGCGT
>JBGQLF010000598.1:0-6653 GCA_041499985.1 Gemmataceae bacterium | reverse complement strand
CCGCCTCTGTGCTGGTAGTAGTCGTGTACGACGAGGATTCTCACCGTTCGGTCGAATTCCTATCTGCCACCTCGGCCGTCTTGCGTCCCGCCAGACAGATCCGTGCTACAATAAGGGGGCTCCCGCCGTCCCGGTGGCCTGACGTTGGGTCGCGCATTCGGTCGGGGCGCGGCGCCAGTCGTCCGGGGTGAAGAGCGGACCGTTGGCGGGCAAATTGTTTGCAAGACTGTAGGTGGTCAGCCCTATGGACGTTCCGATCTCGAAGATTCTTTGAGGTCGCTCATGACGGACAATCGCCGTCAGCGGTACCATTTCCCTGAAAGCCACCGTTGAACCCTCGTCGGGAAACATCCGGCCGATCACCACGTCATGAGCCGCGATGCCCGGAAACAGCTTCCACAGCTCCAGTACGGGTATCACAGGCGAGGCATATGAGCGGCCATCATTCAGCGGCAACACGGCCTGGGCAAATCGTTTGTCTGCTTGGGACGAAGCAGGAGGCTAAGAACAAGATGCTTCGCACAAACCCAGAGGTCCGGTATAACGACGGATCCCCCAGTGCTAGTCGCTCGCTGCTCATACGCGGACCTCTTGATGTCAACAATCGCGCCGCTCGCCAAATGAAGAATCCGCCCCAAGGCTGCAACCATTTGTGTGGGCCGACATGTTGACGGCGTTCGCCAAGTGGCGGCACCTTCAAAGAGAACTCCTTGCCCCAAGCGGTACTGAGAGAAAGCTCAACCTGAACACCGACGACGTTCCGCAGGGCGTGGTTTGGTCGCCCTCAAAACCTCGCTCTTGTACCCCCGAAACGTCAATCGTGCGAAAAGCGCCTCGCTGTGCGGCCGGGACCACCTTCTCCCACACCGAGTCCAGCGTCTCAAGACTTACCACTTCATCGCCCGTGGGTCGGGAGTCGGGTGCGCACCTAGTGCGCGGGCAGCACATAGAGAATCGAACGCGACTCTGCGTTCCGCAAACATGTAACGTCACCTCATCCTTACTGGCTCCGAGCGCCATTCTGGGAGCCACGGTCCACAGAGCGGCATCTCTTCATTCGATCCAGAAGCACTTCATAAGCCCTCGCAGGGTGCTCAAACGACACAAGCCGACCATGAAAACGGACCGAAGGACTCAACTTCCAGGTGGCGACGATTCCTAACTATGACGATTCCGAACTATATTGCAGCCAAAGGGACGAGAGAGCAGCGGCGCGGCCTTGGACCCACGCAAAGCAGGTCGCGCTCCAATTCTGCCCGAATGTGCGCCCTGAGGTGATAGATCCGATGGCTCTCGGGCAGGCGGTGACGGTGGTCATCCCGGCTTTCAACGCTGCGCAGTTCATCGCGCGGGCAATCGAGGACGTTCTAGCGCAGACGCACTTGAGGATCGAGCTGATCATAGTCGACGATGGCTCCACGGACGGCACCGGCGACGTCGCCCGCGGCTTCGCGGATCCTCGAATCACTGTCCTCTCCGGGCCGAACGAGGGGGTTGGCGCGGCACGGAACAAGGGGCTCCGCGTGGCGCGGGGCGATTTCGTCGCATTCCTCGACGCCGACGACGCGTGGCTTCCGGACAAGCTCGGCGCACAGCTTAGGGTGTTCGATTCCGAGCCGAGCTACGTGGCAGTCGGCTCCTTCCTTCGCTACGAGTCAATGGCCGGAACTTCGATCGGCGTGGCCGGGCAGGTCATCAAGGTGGGGGATCGGGAATCCATCGCTCAGGGGTTTCTGATGCCGTTCCCGATCTCGTCCGTTGTCTTCCGCCGCCACGTGCTCGAGCTGATCGGCGGCTTCGACGAAGCCCTCAGCAAGTCGGTGCCGGGTCTAGTCGAGGACCTGGACCTGATGGCGCGCGTTGCACGGCTGGGGCCGATCGGCTGCGTCGACCGCGTGCTGGGGAGCTACCGGGTTCACGGCGGGAGCGCGAGCGCGCGTCACTTCTCGTCCCAGCGGATGGGAAGCCGCTTCGTTCGGGCCCGGCTCGCAGCCGAGGCGCGGGGCGAGACGCTGTCGTTGGCCGAGTTCGCTGCGGCGTACGAGCCGACCCTCAGGCAGCGGTACGGAGACACCGTCTCGTTTCTCTACCGACGCGCAGGACTGGCCGCGGCCGAAGGCCGCCGCCTGTCAGCACTGGGGTATGGCCTCCTCGCGTGCCTGGTCGGACCGCGCTATGCCCTGCGCCGCGCGCTGCGCCAGCGCCTCGGCGTCGGTCGATGAGCGAGCTGGGGGCACGCGAGGCGCTCGTCCTCGACACGCTCAGCTTTCTCGGGCAGTTTGATGGCTGGGCCGTGATGAAGAACTGGGAGACGATTCCGCGGATCCACGGGGACCTCGACCTCGTGGTATCGCCGCCGATGGCCCCGAAGCTCATGACCGCGACATGGGACCATCTGCGGACGCGAGCGACCGAGGGCGCGGTGCTTGTAGCGTGCCAGCACATCACCGACGTGCCGAGAATTCTCGCCCGCCTGCCGATGGACGGCTTTGCCGATTCGCTTTTTGAGGTCGACTTCGCGACGTGGGCTCCAATTCGCGGATTTCCAGCCGTCACGTACGAACGGCTGGCGCCATTCCTTGAACGAGACGTCCTCGGCTATCCGCGGACGACGATGGCCGCAAATCACGCACTTCAGTTCCTCTTCAAGAAGGTGCGATGGCACCGGGTGGAGGGCACCGACCCGTTACCGAATGAGTGCTGGGATGTCCTTCGCGCACTTCTCGGCGCACGAACGGTCAAGTTGCTCCGCCGTTCCGCGGAGCACGGAAGCCACGCGGCCGCCTTGGTGGCGTCGGCGGCCCTTCTGGGGCGCGCAGCTCTGGTTCCGAGCCGCCTCATCGAGCGTGCTCGGTTTCGAGCGGGCGGCGTGAGGGGATTCTCCTGCCCCTTCGATCCACGGTCGGGAGTATCGGCGAGAGGCGCTGGGTGGATGGACGTACTGGAGGAACGGGCCGTCGCAACGGAGCACGAGGTCTGGGTGCATGGGGCTCCGTCCACCGACGTCCGAGTGGCGACGTGAGCCACGATGCCTGAGATCGCGAACGAGCGAGCCGCGGGCCCCCAGATCCCATCTCCCAGCAGGAGCCGACGCCAGATTCGTAGGGTGAGGCTCTTCCTCTTGCAGGTCATTCACAATCGGAAGCAAGAGCTCGAAGTGGACGCGATCGACCGTCAGCTCCGTCCCCGGTGGGCGATCGCCACCCAGAGGGCATTGCGCTTCGTCGCAGTCGACACATGCCGGCCCTCCGAGGTCGCCGCCCGTATTGGCGCTTCCACCCGAAATACGTCGCGCGACTGAGCCCCTGTCCCCTGAGGATCGCAGTCACCGACCGTCCGGCCTCCACGTCTCGGAGGACGAGGCGATCTCTGCCTTGCAGAAAGGCGTTCGTCTCGCTCCTTGGCGGACGAAGTGTTCTCTTCTGCCTCACCGTTCGTCCCGACAGAAGCGATGAACACCTCCTATCAAACACGCGCGGAAGCGCTCTGGAGTGTAATAGGGCGTTGGGACGCCGAAGGGCTGACCTACGCAGTGCTCCACGGTTTCGAGAGGGATCAACTAGGCCCCGAGTTGGATTTCCTCGTCGGGCGGGACCATGAAACGCGCGCCTTGTCGCTGGCGGCGGAGGAACTTCGTCGGCGCGGCTATGAAATCGTCTGGCCGCCGCCGCTTTGGGGCCGGCGGCTGGTCGGTTTCGAACACTGTAATTGGCTGACTGCAATCGCAATCCACTCGGTTCCAGGGGTTCGCTGGCGCAATGTCGTTCTTGCAGAACAGCCCCAAGTGGTGGAAATCAGAAAGGGGGTTGAGACCGACTTATGGGCCTCTTTTGCGAACAGCGTAGTTGCCCCCCTCCTTGCCAAAGGCGGGACCGCGGCCGCAAGACTCGCTCGCGAACCCGTTTTGGATGATGAGGACAACTTAGTTGTCTCAGTAGCACTCAGCGCATTCGCCGGCGAACACTTGGCGGAGGAAGTCCTGGCGGAATATCGCGGAGGCAACGCGACTGCGATGGACCACCTCGCAATCAAACTTCGCAAAGCGGTTTGCAGGCGAGGCTGGAGGCGCCACCCCTGGAAATCCGTACGCACATGCGCTCTCCAGATTCGGCGCCACTGGCTCAGACGATTCTATCCTTGTGCGCCGGTTGTGGCCCTTGTCGGTCCGGATGGAATTGGCAAGAGCACGGTCCTGGACGCAATCCGCACTGGACCTTCATCTGTCTTCCAAGAACTTGCCATCCGACACTGGCGCCCAGGTCTCCTGCCTCCGATTGCAGACCTGCTGCGAGGGCGCTGGCGTGACACCGCGAATGGCCTGCCGGCTCCGCCGCGACGGACCCCTGGCCACTTTCAGTGGGTGCGCATGGTGTATTACTGGTTCGACTATGCCCTTGGCTGGTGGTTCCTGGATCGTGCCGACAGCGCTCTCCAGCGCGCAGTCATTTATGATCGTTGTGTACTCGACATGATCGTGGACCCTATGCGCTTTGGCCTGTCGACTGCTGGCCCTGGCCGATGGCTCTGGCGGCTCACCGCCAAACCGGATGTAGTCGTGCTCCTTGCCGCGGAGCCTGCGACTATACGAAGCCGCAAGGCGGAGATGACAGAAGCGGAAATCCGCGAACAGTATGGTGCCTGGAATACGTTGCGTGGAGAAGGACTAAGAATAGTAAGAGTAAATGCCGCTGCTTCCGTGGACGAAGTTGTGGAACAAGTTCGTCAAGTGACCATTCAAGCCTTTTTGGACAAGAACCGACGGCCTTTCCCCGCCGGGGAAAAAGCTCTTTGAAAACGCAAGATACGCTTTGTCGAAACGACAGCGACAATCCAAGACACTGGGCAGGACTGCTCCGAGCGAGTTCGCCGGCGGGGCGCAACAGAAGCGGGGAAGGCTCGGTTCTTAGACTCGGCGGTGAAGACCCGCCGCAACCAACGCTTGTCGAAACGAGATCAATATTACGCCCAGCATAAGAAGTTGAGTTGCGAACATCCCGATCAGCACGCCCGTCAATTCAAGCTCCCTGACCAGCGGGTACGCAGCTACCGCTGAAAAGACCGCCGCAACCAGATAGGCGAGAAAGATAGGCACTGTCCTTTCCATGGCCCTCAAGCCGAATCGAAGGGGCACGACAAGAAACATGAGAACATAGAGGGCGGCGTACCAGCGCACGAGATAACTGTATTGAGCAAACTCTTCGCCAAATAGCATGCGAAGCCAGAATGCAGGGTAAATTGCGAACAAGAAACCAGTGACAGCAGTGCCCGTCAGACCGACTCCTGTCACCTTCGCCAGGTAGCGCAAGAGGTCGGCCGGACCCCCGGCATGGTAACGTTGCGACGCCCTGATTGGCACAACATTCTCCAGCCCCAGAAACAGAATATTCGTCAGCCCCATCAGGCTCTGCGCGGCTTTAAGGCCGCCCACAGCGGTAACTCCCAGCACTGCACCGGCGCCGACGACGAACAGATTGCCGCTCAGCCATTGCACAATTGCCGCTCCGACCAGCCATCTCGAAGAACGCCAGTTGCGGAGAGTAGTTTCGCGGAGGGCAGACGTTGTCCATTCCAGCTTGCCTATGAGGATCAGCACGAAGAGGGCGCCTGCCCCGGAGGCGCCCGCCACTATCCACAGCGCGGCGCTAACATTGTGGGCGGTCTTCGATACGAAGAATATCCAAAATAAAATGACAAGTTGACTGCCATAGCGCACGGCGTCGCCGGCGAAGCTAGCTACGGGATTTTGGACGGTAAAGAAATAGCGGCGAAGAAAGTCCTGTGCCTGGCAGAGCAGAACGGCTGCAGCCAGCGACACCGCTAGAGGCGCGATGCTCCGGTCGTTAATGATTGTTCCAGCGAAATGGAGACAGGCCCAAGTCAATACCGTACCGACGAGGGCAAGAATCACTTGCTGGAGGAAAACGCCCCCGTAATAGGTCGGTTGCTGCTGAACATCCTGCTTAGGACCGATGCTCATCATTGGAGCGGTGATGGCATTTTCCTGGATGCTCTGGGCAAACGCCACAACCAACCACGCCAATGAAAAGCGGCCAAACTCGGCTATGCCGAGGCCGTGAGCGAGCAGAATCCCCGTTAGGAAATTCGCGCCTGATACCATCGCCTGGTCGGCAAGCGCCCAATTGGTGTGGCTGTGACGGCGCAGGAATCTGGCCGCGGTGCTAATCATGCTTTAGCTGACTGTGTCGGAACTGCTGCGGTGCTTTCGCGCTTGACTGGTGATCAGATCCACCCATGACAGACGCGTAGATCTCATTCATCACCTCCAACTTGCGATCCCACCTGAACTGCTTCAACACCCTTTCTCGGCCAGCTTGGCCGAGTGCGCTAACCAGTTCGGGTTCGTGTTCCAAACGCCGCAGTGCGGCCGCGAAACCCTCCACCGTCTCATCCCATGGCCCGGGCTGCACCCGGAGCGCACACGTCTCGTCAGTCATCGCCGCCGAACCCTGATGATTCAGGCACAGCACGGGGCACTCAAGCGACATTGCTTCCAGAACCACATTCCCAGATGTGTCCCGGACACTGGAGAAGAACAAGCCCTTCGCCCGCCGCATTTCCTCCCATACCTCGTTCCTTGCCAGATTGCCGCAAAACTCCACCTTACCAGTAATCCCGAGGTCCTTCACCAACTG
>JBGQLF010000597.1:0-6666 GCA_041499985.1 Gemmataceae bacterium | reverse complement strand
GGCCAGTTCGGGGTGGCCCTGAGGGAACTGCTTCGGGGGATACAGCTTCTGGCGCATGGCCAGTACCTCGCGGAAGAACGGCTCCGCTTGCGCGTACTCCCCCCGCGCTTGGAGCAAGAAGCCCAGGTTGTTGAGACTCGCGGCGAGTTCAGGGTGGCCCTCCGGGAAGCGGGCCGCGGGATAGAGCTTCTGGTTCATGGCCAACCCCTCACGGTAGAACGGTTCGGCCTGGGCATACTCCCCGCGTCTGTTCAGAAGGACGCCAAGGTTGTTAAGACTCGAGGCTAGGTCGGGGTGGCCCTGGGGGAAGCGGTCGGCAGGATAGAGCTTCTGGTACATCGCCAGCGCCTCGCGCGCGAACGGCTCGGCCTGGGCCAACTCCCCACGGGCGGTATGCAAGGCGCCCAGGATGTGGAGGCTCGTCGCCAATTCAGGGTGGCCCTCGGGGAAGCGCGCGGCAGGGTAAAGCTTCTGGCGGATCGCCAGTGCTTCTTTGTGCAGCTTCATCGCTTCGACAAGCTGTGCCTGCTTATACAGGGTATCCCTGCGCTCATCTAACTCCGCCGCTTGCTTCTCCAACCGCGTGCGCTCTTCCGCGCTCAGCTCTTGCCCCGGCTGTTGGCCGGGCCCTGTCGCTTGCGCGGCGCAGCACCCACCGCCTGCCACGAAGCATCCCAGCCCCAGCACCAGGCAGATCAACCCGCAACGCCCGCCAGCGCGTCTCAGGATCACGTTACTTTCTCCCTTGGGGTACCTCTCGCAGCCTGGGCCGATTCCTCGATCAGCGTCCCTGATTGGCAAAGCTGACCGCCCGGCTGTAGGTGAAATACTCCCGCTGCACTTCGCGAATCCGCTGTTGCGTCTCCAGCACCGGGTCATCCCGCTTGGTGGCGTCGAAGTTGGAACCCCGCTCCTTCTCTGTGCGCACCACCTCGCCGTTCTCAAACCACGCCGTCGCCCGCAGGCTCTGCCCCACCTGCCGTGGCAACGGACCCAGCTCGACGCGTAGGTCCACGGCCGGCTCCAGGGGCGTCTCCCGCGCCAGCAGCACGATTGTCTCCATGCCTGGCACCCCCGGTTCGATGGTGTAGAACTCGTCCAGCGGCTCCGGCCGCCGCAGCGACTGGACCGGCTTCTCCACGGCCGGGCGGTCTTTCCAGTGGCCGGGCCGCCACGGGTAGATCGGGGATACTTTGCCCGTACTGTCAATCCACAGCACATACAGGTAGGCTGGTCGATTCAGTTTGGCCTCGATGGAGAACTGATCGCCGGCCTTGAGGGGCAGCGCGCCCGGGTCGTTGAGCCTGAGGTCCTGCCGCCGCCGATCTTTGGGGTCGTACACTTGCACGTCGATGTAGCCTTGCAGGGCGGGCAGGGCAGCGGGTACGGACTCCGGCAAGTGACCGGATCCAGATTCAGTGCCACCGGTCCTCTCAGGTGATCGACTGGGACGAAAGACCACCAGCAGCACGCCGATGAGCGTGACCGCGGCCAGCGCCACGGCCACGCGGCTGGGCCGGAACCACGAGGACGCAGGCGGGTTGGCTGGGGGCAATGTGACGATCTTTCCGTCCAGGAATCGGTGCAGGTCCTCGGCCAGGGCCGCCGCGCTGGCGTAGCGAGCGCGCGGCTCTTTGTGCAGACACTTCAGGCAGATCGCCTCCAGATCGGCCGGCACGCCTGCCTGCACCTGGCTGGGCGGCTCCGGCAGCCGGCTGCGCACCTGCTCCAGGGTGTCGAGTACGCTATCGCCCTTGAATGGCGGGCGGCCTACCAGCAGTTCGTAGAGGATCACGCCCAGCGCATGGATATCTGTCGCTGGGCCGGCCTCGCGCGATTTGCCCGTGGCCTGCTCGGGAGCCATGTACGAGGGGGTCCCCAGCACATAGCCGCTCGCTGTGGGGCCATCTCTCTCTTCCGGAAGCTTGGCCAGCCCGAAGTCAGCGATCTTGGGACAGCCGTAGGCCGTATTCAGAGCCGGCTCGTCGGCTGGCGGCGACAGCAGCACATTGGCCGGCTTCAGATCGCGATGGATGATCCCCTTCTGGTGCGCGGCGTGGACGGCCCGGGCCAGCAGCAGCACCAGCCGAGCCGCGTCGCCGGGCGGCTGTGGCTGTCCTTTCACCTTGCGGGCCAGGCTGGGGCCGTCCACGAACTCCAGCACCAAGTACGGCTGACCGGCCTGCTCTCCCCAGGCGAAGACCTGTACGACATGCGGATGCAGCAGCCGAGCGGCCGCCTCCGCCTCGGTCCGGAAGCGGGTCCGGTGCACCTCGCTGGCGCAAGCGCCCGCCAGGACCATCTTGAGCGCCACCACACGCTTCAGGACCAGGTCTTGGGCCTTGTAGACGATGCCCATGCCGCCACGACCCAGCTCGCCGAGGACCTCGTAGCCGGGAATCAGGATTGGCGGGGTGCCAGGGAATGGGGTGCCGGGTTTCGCCACGTAGTCCGTCGTGGTTGGTTCCGTGCCTGGCGTGTTCTCGGCCCGGGATGGCTTGCCGTCCAGACCCAGGAATCCCTCCATGGCGGCGACCGCTTCGATGTGTCGCTTCACCTCGTCCAGCAGCTCCGGGCAGTCGGCACAGATCTCCTCGGGCGATACGCTTTGGCCCTGGCGCTGCCGCTCCTGCCAGCGCACGACGAGTTCGCCCACCGACGGCGTGCCTGCCATGCCCACCCTCCCGGAAGACCCTGCCGACGCCTGCGCATCCCGTGGCAGGGTTGGGGCGCGCTGCCCCTTGCCCGAGACACGTTTTCGAGACCGACCGGACGGAAAAAGAGGTGAGAACGATTATCTCTCCTCGCGGAGGGATGGCAAGCACTTTCCGAGCCGACTTGGAAAGTATCTCAAGACGAGGACCCGACCTGTGATGGTGGCAGTCGTGCCCTCATCTTGAGATCGTTCAGGGGTTATCCCGGGCTACCCCCCGTTGCGCGACGTCACACGCCGCTCGTTTCCCTCCAGATGGCATCCGCGAACACCCAGTCCTGAGCCAGGAGTTCGAGATTGGTCTGCGCTCGCCAACTCCCCTCGTGATCCTGAACCGTGGTCCCCGCATCCAGGCCAGCCGAGCGGTGCTGCGGCGCCGCCTGCTCAGGAGACGCCTCCACGCGGTCGGGGGCAGCGGTGTCGAGGGCCGACCGCGCACTCTCCGCCCCGAGCGACAAAGTTCCCAAGGAGGCACCGGCCGGGGTCGCCGTCGCCAAAGTGATTGCCGATCCCAAGCCCGCCCCTTCGCTCCCAAGGGCCGCCCGCAAGGCCGAACCGGTGTCGGTGCCGATTTCCGCACTCTGACTATTCCCCAAGGGCGCGAAAGCCAAAGGAGTCATCCCCGATCCGGATCCGTTGGCACTTTGACTCTGCCTGAGGAAGACGATAGGCGCCGTATCCGCGCTGGACCAGTGTTGCAGGTCGTTGAAAATGCTCTGCGTGATGCGCGTCGCGAAGTTCGAACTGTTCGCGCCGCCGCTCCCGCCAACATGGATGCCGTACACGACCCGCGAGTTGTTGGAAGCGTTGTACCGCCACACCGGACTGCCGCTCTGGCCGCCGTAGGTCGTGATCGACGACTGGGAGTAGTCCAGGGCACTGCCATCCGCGGAGAGCCCGGCGAGCGGGCCCGAGCTGAATTCCATGTGGTGGCCGTCATAGCCACCCGCAGCGGGATAGCCGGCGGTGTTGTAGATCACGCCTTTGGCGAAGTCCGCGTTGTTGTTGTCGTAGCCGTACGACATCCAGCCGGTGCGATCGCCGACAGGATAATCCAAGGTGATCAGGCCAATATCGTCATCACCCGCTGCGGTCTTTCCGGGGTGGGCCTTATCATAGTTGGTGAAGGCCGGGTACGTCCGCTCGTAGGTCATGTGGGCCGTACCGAACGGCTCGGAGTTGCCGTACAACTCGGGAATAGCGAGGATCTGCGAGGCGAAGCCGCCCTCGGCGTAGTCGTAGAGCACGTGGCCAGCGGTGAGCACGTGGAAGCGGTCCACCATCACGCCGCTGCCATCGAAGGTTTTATGATCGGGGAAGGTAGCCTGGAGCTCGACAATGGTCGTGAAAGGGAAGCCGGCATTCGGGGCGATGCCGGTGAGCGAGAGCACCTGGCGCACTTCCAGTTGCTCGAGCCGCAACGAAGCCGACTGGGACGGATTGCGAGTCGAGTGCCCACGGGTCTCTGACCAACGACGCGACAGACTGTTCAAGAACCGCTTCATGGAAGACTCCTTGCTGCCTTGCAGCAACTCGGTTGACGGCTGAGAATTGCTGCTAAACTCTCTGCCTATTGTCCAGGTAATTCACGAGCCTCTTCGCCGCCCTGGCCACCGGCTAACCAAGGAGCCAGCGCCATGATCCGAGCCGTTTCCTCGTTGCTGCCTCTATCTGGGTAAGCGGAAGGGAGCGGCAAAACACGACAGCGATGCCAAAAAAACTTTCCCGATCCCAGCGAGCCGGTATACTTGGGGCCCGGCGTTGGCCCCCGGCACGCCCCCCTGACCCGATGCCCGACTTGCGAGGTACCGCGCATGACCGATCCCTCCCTCCAAACCACGCAATTGAATGACTGGCTGGAACGCATGCGCGCAGGAGATCTCTCTGCCCGGGAGGAACTGCTCCGGAGTGTTTGTCAGCGCCTGGAACGCATGGCCCGGAAAATGCTCCGGCGCTACCCCAAGGTCCAGCGCTGGGCCGAGGCCGACGATGTCTTGCAAAATGCGCTGCTACGGCTGCTGCGAGCCTTGCAGGAGGTGTGGCCATCCTCCACGCGCGAGTTCTTCAGTCTGGCCGCGGAGCAGATGCGGCGGGAGCTGCTCGATCTGGCTCGCCATTTTTATGGTCCACGGGGAGAAGGCGCAAACCATGATAGCCAGTTCGAGGACGCGGACTCGCAGGCCCCGGTGCTGGACCCCGCAGACCGGTCGGACGACCGCGAAGAGCTGGAGCGCTGGTGCGCGTTTCACCAGGAGGTGGAGCGACTGCCTGTTGAAGAACGCGAGGTGGTAGCGCTGATCTACTACCACGGCTGGACGCAAGCCGAGGTGGCCGAGCTGTTCCAGGTTACGGTTCGGACGGTCCAGCGCCGCTGGCAGTCCGCCCTGCTCAAACTGCACGATCTCATGAAGAAGGAAGCGCTGGAAGGGTAAGGCGAACCCCAGTTCCGCGTCGTGCCCAGGTCAGTGTCCCGGCCGCAACGCATGCTGAAAACTGTGAGCCGTTACCGTGAGCACGCCATACTGCTCGTCGACGACCCCCGTCACGAGATAGGGTCCCAGCGTCAAGTACGCCGTGGGCGGACACATGCCCGGAAACAAGGTCACTTCGATCAAGCCTTCTTCATCCTCCAATGTCACGAACTGCATGGTACGGCCATCCTTGGTCGGCGTGTGCCGCGACGTGGCCACCAGGCCAGCGACGCGAACACGACGGCCCACATGCCTGGACAACTCTCCGCTGGGGATCCGGTCGCGTGGTAGTTGCGCTTGCAACAGGGACAGCAGCGGCGGCCCCACGACAAAGCCGAGGATTTCCCATTCGTCACGGCGGCAGCGGTCGGCGGCATAATCGGTCGGCGACCAGCCGTCCAGAGGAAACGGGCCCGACGCAGCCGCAAAGAGGGAGCATGGAGCTGCATCCTGATCTTGCAAGTCGGCTTCTAGAAACAAAGCAGGCCGTGTCAGACCAGTGCAGTCCAGGGCACCGCAGCGGATAAGCAGGCTAAGGGTTTCCGGCCCCGGGTGCAGACGCTGGCGGAAGTCCGCTAGATCGCGGTACGGTCCTTGCGTGTGCCGGTCGGCCAGGAGAGCAGCCCGCAGCTCCTCGGCCAGGGACGCAATCGCGTCGAGACCCACGCGAATGGCGTCGTCTTCAATGGTGAAAGGACCGGCGGAGCAATTGACGCACGGCAGCCGCAGCGCGATGCCGGCCCGCTTGATCGCCTCGATATAGACGCGACGCGGATACATGCCCTGGTTATTGTTTAGCGCTGCCGTCCACAAATACAGAGGATAATGAGCCTTCAAATAGGACGCTTTCCAGGCGATCAGGCCATAGCTGACGGCGTGGCTTTTGCAAAACGAGTAGTGATTGAACTTGGCCAGCTGGACCCATTGCTCCGCGGCCACGCGGCGCGGCACGCCGTGCTGGGCACACGCCTGGAGAAACTCTTCGGCCAAGAGCCGGGCTTCATCCTCCGAGCGGTGCCGGGATACGCGCTTGCGAAAGCGATCCGCTTCGGGAGCCGGCAACCCGGCCAGCGCTTGCACCACGCACAGGGCATCATCCTCGTAGAGCATCAGCCCCTGGGTGTCGCGCAGAATCGGCTCCAGGCTGGGGTGTGCATAGCGGACCGGCTCCAGGCCACGCCGGCGGCGGATGAACGATTCCTTCGCTCCGATCGAGGCCGCTCCCGGCCGAATCAGTGCCAGGGCCTGGATGACATCGTCGAGTCCCTGAGGCTGCATCTGGATCAGCAGATGCCGCATGGCCGGCGATTCCAGCTGGTTGATCCCGAGCGTGTCGCCACGCTGGAGGAGCCGAACGGTGGCGGGATCGGGGGTCGGGGGTCGGGGGTCAGTTGCCAATACCGAGTACTGGGTACTGAGTACTGAGTACTGGGAGTCAGTTCCCGCCGGCTCCCCTCGCCCCCGCTTCGGGGGAGAGGGGTT